>CALPPP020000071.1 GCA_943325485.2 Rickettsia typhi | reverse complement strand
GCGCTTTGGGATTCGGTCCTGATGGCTTCTTGTATGTGACGATTGGCGACAACCACAGCGGCCCCGGCCCACAAGACGGCACCAAGCTGATAGGCAAAGTGTTGCGTGTTGACCGCGACGGTAAAGCCGCTGCAGGCAACAAACCACCTGCAGGTTTCGACCAGCGTATTTTTGCCTATGGCTTCCGCAACCCACAAGGTATCACTTTCCGTCCAGGTTCTGGCGACGTCTATATCTCTGAAAACGGCCCATGGCACAGCGATGAAGTCACCAAAGTTGTCAACGGTGGCAATGGTGGCTGGGACCCCCGTGGCGAAGTGAATGGCCGTCCTGCTTGTCCTGATGGCTACTGCGGTTACTCACCCAACCAAATGGGTGCCATGCCTCAAAAAGAACGCGCAGCGTTCATGCCCATGACCGACCTGAAAGCCTATCCCAATGCCCTGAAACCAGCGTTCAACAACGGTGGTTTGTCACAAGGTATGTGCGGTAGCGCATGGTTGGTTGGCAAACAGTGGAAAGAATGGGATGGCCGCTTGGTTGTTGGCTATGCAGGTATTGGTATCCACGGCACCCCCGTTGGCAACCGTATCGATGTCCTCGACATTAGCAAAGACGGTTCGTCTGCCAAGAAGATTGAATTGTCCTACCCTGACTACGCAGGCCGCGTGCGTCACTTGCACTCAGGTCCTGACGGCACCTTGTATGTGGGCGATGAGACTCGTAACGCCATCTTCAAGGTAACACCTCAGTAATGTCAGTGGCTTAATGCCTCTGGAACGCGCTGCATTCGTGCAGCGCGTTTTTTCATTTAACAGCGCTTCTCGTGTGTGTCCTTGTAGTTTGACTTGTCAGCACAGGGTTTTTTAAATTGTGATCATGAACAACTCATCCTTTTTTTATTCTGGTTCTTCTTTGACTTTTCGTTTTTTTAGCCTGGTGGTGTTCACCGCTGTTTTGTTTTCTTCCAAGCAGGTTTACGCAGAAAACGATCAGCTGAAAAAACTCATGCAAACCAACAACTGCGTCGCCTGCCATCAGATTGACAAACGCAAATACGGCCCCAACTTTCTTGAAGTGGCTGAAAAATACCAAGGCGACAGCACTGTATTGGATAAATTGGCCACCAAGATCAAAGCTGGCGGCACAGGTGTGTGGGGTGAGGACTACATGCCACCACAACCCCAAGTGTCTGACGCAGATGCCAAAAGCATTGCGCAATTGATTTTGTCGCTAAAACCTTAAAAATTGCATTGCTCAAAGTTCAAGCAACAGTCGATTGCCTTGAGCTCTTGAGCAACATACCATCATCTTGGAATGCGACTGACGTTCAGTTGCAGTCAAGACTTTATCGCGGTGATCTACCTTGCCTGACAAAACCCGCACTTCGCAAGAGCCACACAGACCCTCACCGCAATCGCTTTGAACATCGATATTGACAGAGCGCAGTGCTTCCATCACGGTTCGATCCGGCGGCACTTGCACCACCAAGCCAGAGTCTTTGAGTTCTATTTCAAAACCATGTTCCCTAAGCGGATCTAAGCTGTTCGCTGAGCTTTGGAAATATTCCACTTTCAAAATGACATGAGGCAAACCGGCGCTGAGGGTTTCCAGTTCGGCCAATAATCGCTGCGGACCACATGCATAGACTTGGACATCGCGGCTGAAGTCACCCAAGATCCGTTGAAAATTAGCGCGGCTAGCCTCATCGCTGATGTGCAACGCAAGTCTATTGCCATGTACTGCCATCAAGCTGTCGACAAACGCCATGTCTTTGCGAGATCCTCCGCTGTAATGAAGCGCATAGTCGATTCCCAACTGCTTGGCCTTGAGTGCCATCGGTACCAATGGGGTAATGCCAATGCCAGCCGCAATAAACACCACCTGGTGGGCCGTCTCATCAAAGGGGAAATGGTTTCTAGTGCCGCGCAATTGCAGCACATCTCCTATGCTCACAGACTGGTGTATCCATTTCGAGCCACCCCGGCTGTTCGGTTCATGAAAAACTGCTAACTTCCATTCATCAGGGTGACTGGGGTCCCCGCAAAGAGAGTACTGCCGCGCTAAGCCTGTTGTGCCGCACACCAGCTCTGTATGCGCACCCGCTGCCCATGAGGGAAATGTTTTGCCATCCAAAGGCTTGAGTTGCAGGGACACAATACGGTCAGTTTCGCGATGCAGGGCAACTACACGTGCGGACAGGGTGGACAACTTGCGAGTCGACTCCCCGATACGAACAGCTTGCACCTTGTTTAAAAGGCCGGGGTCATGGCGTTCGGGGTTGTGTGTGGGTTCCCATTCAATCCATAAGTGCTCGGGGCCACGAAAAGACATATTGGACAGATAGCTAAAGCGTTGCGCTTGTAAGCGCATATGCGGCAAGCGTCGCGTCAATTCTTCGATAAATATTTGCAACTCCATGCGGGCCAAGTTTTTGCCCATGCATTGGTGTGCACCATAACCAAAAGACAGATGGTCACTGGCGTTTGTGCGGTGTATATCGAGCAGGTCAGCATCTTTGAAGTGCAACTCATCATGGTTGCCCGAAGTCATCACCATGAGAAATTTGCTACCTGCTGGCAACGACATCCCACCAATATTCACATCAGACAAAGCCACGCGTCGCCAAGAAATAATGGAACCTGAAAAGCGCAAACACTCCTCGATGGCATTGGGAATCAGTTGCGGGTCTTCAGCCAACTCGGCCCAAGCGCTGGGATGCTCTAGCAGCAGTCGCAGCGCGTTGGCCGTGGCGTTGGCGGTGGTTTCGTGGGCAGCCACAATGCCTGCCATCATCATGGAGTGCAAATAGGAATCTGTGACCACATCAGGATGCTCAGCCTGCATTCGGATGCCAAATTTCATCCATCCCGGCCCAGAAGGGTCTTGGCGCATTTTCTGCAAGATTTTTCCTGCCAGTTGCCAAAAATTACCCACAGCATGGGCAACCTTGAGTTGCTCTGTTTCGTCTGGACGTCCCCACGTGTTCACCGTATGTGCAATGGAGTACTGCCGCAGCAAAGGCATGTCTTCTTCATCCACACCCAAAAAATGCAGTGCAATGGTCAGTGTCACCTCCCACAGCATTTGTTCCACCAAATCAGCTTTGCCGTCGTTGATGAAACGATCCACATAGCTTCTGCAGAGTTTTCTCACCATAGGCTCATGGTGTTTCAAAGCTTCAGGCGTGAAGGGTTCTAGCAACAATCGACGCCGCGCCATGTGCGCAGGCTCGTCTTCATTGACCAAGGTTCTGCCCATGGCGTAGTTGTACGAGGCCAAGACTTCCAATACCGCAGGGCTGGGGGGCGTGATTTTTTCCAGCGCATTGGATGGACTGAAATTGGCATGGTCTCTGAAGATGGCCTTGATATCGTCGTAGCGAGTGACCACCCAATAGCCCAGTTCAGGGCTGAAAAACACTGGTTCTTTTTCTCGAGCCCAACGCAAATATGCTGGCGGGTCTTGCAAATAGGCTTCTTCAAAAGGGTTGAAAGTCTGTGCTTGATGGCTGACAGGGCAAGCGTTGTGCGGGGCTTTCATAACTTCTGCCTTTCTTGAGCCAAGAGTAGTTGACACCCTAAAATGGATTTGCAACTATAAAACGTAATTCTCGTTTTCTATTTCTGCAAAAAGGAATACAGATGTTTCACAGAATAAGTTGGGGTTTTATCTGGGCGATTGCCGCACTTTATGCCATACCTTTGGTGAGTCTGGCCCAATCGACGACCTATCCTTCCAAAAACATCCGTTGGGTGGTGCCCTATCCCGCAGGCGGAGGCTCAGATTTTTTGGCTCGCACCATCAGTCAGCAACTGTCAGTTCAACTTAAGCAGGCGATTTTGATTGACAACAAACCGGGGGCCAATACGGCCATCGCTGCCACGGATGTTGCCCACGCACCTGCAGATGGGCATACCATTCTTTCAGCAGACAACGGCACCATGGTTTTCAACCCGGCGTTGTATGCCAAGCTGTCCTACAACCCAGAAAAAGACCTTGTGCCTGTCACGCTGATGGGCAAGTTTCCTATGATTTTGGTGGTTGGTCCGTCCTCTGACGCCAAAGATGCCAAGGACTTCATACGCAAAGCCAAAGCCAAACCGGGCAGCGTCAATTTTGGTTCTGCCGGCGCGGGAAGTCCTCACCACTTGGCGATGGAGCTCTTGAAAGTTCATGCAGGCTTATTCATGGTGCACATTCCCTACAGAGGGGCTGCCCCTGCGCTTACCGATTTGGCTGGGGGACAAATACCGGCCATGATGGTGGACTTGGCAGCAGGTGCAGGTTTTATCAAAAGCGGCAAGATTCGCGCACTGGCTGTTGCCAATCCTGTGCGCCTAGCGCAATTGCCCGATGTACCAACTTTTGCCGAACTTGGGTTTAAAAACGTGGAGGCAGCTGCTTTGGTCGGCATCGTGGCACCTGCTGGCACGCCCCCCGATGTTGTCAGCACTTTGCAAAAGCAGTTGGCCGAGGCAATTAACCACCCGCCGGTTCGTCAAAAATTGATTGATTTTGGGATTGAACCCGTGGCCAATACACCCGGGCAATATGCAGATTTGCTGCGATCAGAAACCGTCATTTGGCACAAAATTATCAAGCAACAAAATATCAACTTAGATTGACACAGCATCCACCCATTTCAACCAGATGCTTCTAATCGCTTCGCCAAGGTTTTGCCAAGCTCTACGCCCCATTGGTCAAAAGCATTGATGCCCCAAATAGCCGCTTGGTAAAACACTTTGTGTTCGTACAGTGCCATCAGTGCGCCCAAACTGTGTGGCGTGATGGCCTCTAGCCACAAGGTGGTGGAGGGGCGGTTGCCCGCATAGCTGCGGTGCGGCGCCAGTTGGGTGGCGTCACTCTCAGTCATTCCCTCCTTGATGAGCAAAGCCTTGGTTTCTTCAACGGTTCTGCCGATAGCCAAAGCCTGAGCCTGTGCCTTCATATTCAGCAAGACCACCCGGTGATGTTCTGCGGCCAAGGGTAATTCAGAGCCTTCAGTTGTGACACCAATGAAATCGGTGGCGACCAGGTTGGTCCCTTGGTGAATCATTTGAAAGTAAGCGTGTTGCCCGTCTATCCCCAAGCCACCCCACAACACGGGCGAGGTTTCCACCTGCACAGCAGAGCCATCTTTGTAGGTGGATTTGCCGTTGGACTCCATGTCCATTTGCTGTAAGTAGGGCACCAACATTCCCAAACAAGAGGCATAAGGCGCAATATGCAGCGACTCTGCGCCCAAGAAATTGCGGTTCCAAATACCCAACAAGGCCATGCGCAGAGGCACATTTTTGTCTGCTGTTGCACTTTGGACGTGTGCATCCATATCGCAAGCACCTTGCAACATCTCTCGGTAGGCGCTGGCACCTATGGCAACGGCCAAAGGCAAACCGATCGCAGACCACAGGGAATAACGCCCACCCACCCAGTCCCAAAACTCAAAAACATGGTCCGTCACAAAACCTTGGCTCAAGGCCATTGCAGGATTGGCCGTCACCGCCATAAGGTGACGAGGCAACAAAGCGTCAGGGCAACCGCCATCGCTTAACCAACGCCGCGCCGAAGCAGCAATGGTCATGGTTTCTTGCGTGTTGAATGATTTGCTTTGCACCACAAACGCGGTGGTGGCGGGGTTGAGATGATGCAAAGTTTGCTGCAAGCTCCAAGCATCTACGTTGGAGACAAAATGCACACGCACAGGTGTTTTGGCAGCTGTTTTCAAAGCCATTGTCGCCATGCGTGGCCCCACATCTGAGCCGCCAATGCCGATGTTCACCACATCGGTGATGGACAAGTCGCTGTGGCCCGTACAAGCACGTGCGCGCATTTTTTCTGCAAAATCACAAACCTTGTCTAACTGCGTTTTCACCTGCGCAGAAACCGCCAGACCCCATGGCGGCTTGCTCAAGTGGCTGCCGCGTAAAGCGACATGCAGCACGCTGCGGTGTTCGGTGCTGTTGATGGCCTGGGCACTGAACATGGCGCGAAGCTGATCGTCGACTTGACGTTCCTTTGCCAGCGCTTGCAAAGCCTGCAGCACGGTTTCATTCACCCGCTGGTGTGAGAAGTCCATCTGAATGCCACAGGTATGCAGTTGCATCGATGAATTGCGTGCAGCGTCTGACAGCAGTTCACGCAAGGAAGCGAAGCTGCCAGTTGCCAAGTTTTGCAACAAATGCCAAGCTGGTGACAGGTGGACGGGGCTAAAGGTGCTCATGGACTTTATTGTCTTGCAAATTGAACTTGAAACCCACAGAGCTATTCAAGTACCAGTGCAGCCAAAACCCCGCAAACACAAAGGGCCAGCAATAAGCCAGCGCCAAGCCATTTCATGCGCAACTGCAGTCGTTTCACAGCTGTCATCAGGGCGAGGTTTTGTTCGGCCAACTGGGTCAGCGTATACGCCATTTCCTGTTGTACCTTTGCCAGTTGCGCAAGCTCGGTAGGCGCTTGTGCCTCGTCTGCGCGACGTTT
>CALPPP020000070.1 GCA_943325485.2 Rickettsia typhi | reverse complement strand
TGGCAAACACCGGCTCATCGTGCACAAACGTGGCCAGCAGTCTGTCGCCGGGAATGTCGTCAGCAGTGATGACCGCATGAACGCCCGGGGCGGCACGCACCGCGCTCAGGTCCAAGGAGACGATGCGTCCATGGGCAACATTGCTTAAAAGCGGTGCGGCATGCAGCGTCCCTTCGGTGAGGGGCAGGTCATCGATATAGGCTGCTGCGCCTTGCACATGCAGGTGGGCGCTTTCGTGGTGACTGGCTGTCATGCCAAATCCCCCAATTGCACCAAGGCATGACCATGGTGTTTCAACCATACGCGTTGCAACAGGTTGCGTAGCAGCAAGCGTCGGTAGTCAGCGCTGGCACGCATGTCTGAAATAGGCTGGAATTCATGGGCCAAACAGTCTTGGGCTTGGCGCAAAGTTGCTTGGTCAAACACCTTCCCTAGCAAGACAGCTTCGGTGCGCAAGGCTCGCACGGGGATGGCTGCGACGCCACCCACGCCTATGCGAACCTTGGCAATGCCGTGGTCTTGCACTTGAAGGGCAAGCACCAAGCACACACTGGAAATATCGTCTTCGAACCGTTTAGATACTTTGTGGCAATACAGTTCTTCGCCTTCAACGGGGTGGGGCACGACGATCCAACACAGCAGCTCATCTGGCGCCAAGACGGTTTGCCGGTAGCCCAGGTAATAGTCTTGCAGCGGCACGTGCCGATGCACCATGCGACCGCTTCGCCAGGCCATCAGCACCACCTGAGCGCCCAAGGCGATCAACAAGGGCATGCTGTCGCCAATCGGCGAGCCATTGGCCACATTGCCCCCCAAGGTGCCCGACTGCCGCACAGGCCGACCGGCAAAACGGTGGGCAAACTGAGCCACCTCGGGTCGACGCTCAGCCAGTGCAGCAAAAGCGTCATGGATGCTCACCGCTGCGCCAATAGCGATATGGTGTTCGTAGTGCTCGATGCCCTGTAATTCCGCCACGCGGGTCAGGTCAATCACTTGTGCAAACTGGCGGTGCTGCTGCGTGACCCACAGGCCGGCATCGGTTCCTCCCGCCATGATGTGCGCTTGTGGGTAGCGAGCACGCAGGGGTAACAACTGGCGCAGTGAGGTGGGCAGGGCGTAATGCGGGTTGAGCGGGTCGCGTTGATTGGCGGTCTCAGAAACTTGGGCAGACAAAGCGGGCTTAGGCTGCGGGTACAGGTGCATCGCCATGGCCGCGTCCAAAATGGGGCGATAGCCAGTGCAACGGCAGAGGTTGCCTGAGATGGCTTCCATGGCCTCTTCGCGGCTGACAGCTTTACCTTGGGCGCGGTTGTAGAGGTCATACAAACTCATCACAAAACCGGGTGTGCAAAAACCGCACTGCGACGCATGGTGGTCCACCAGCGCTTGTTGCACCGGATGCAACACGCCGTTGGCGGCCAAGTCGCTGGCGGTGGTGACTTGCAGGCCATGGGCCGAGTGCGCCATGCGTATGCAGCTGTTGACGGTGTGCGCTTGCTCCCCCTGTCCCAGCACCACGGTGCAAGCGCCACAGTCGCCAGCCGCGCAACCCTCTTTGGTATCGCTCAGACGCAAGTCCTCGCGCAGCACCTGCAACAGGGTGCGTGCCGGTGGTACATTGCCAATCGCGTGCCACCGGTCACGGTGCAGCAATTCAAGGGTGGGAAAGGTCATGCGTACGAAGTGTTTCTGTTGGGATGTGATTGTTGCACCGCTTCAAGAGCTGTGGGACTGCCGCCCATGAGCACGCCTTTGCTAGAACTGTCGCACATCAGCAAGCGCTATCCAGCGGTGCTGGCCAATGATGCCATTTCACTCCAAGTCATGCCCGAACAAATCCACGCCATCTTGGGCGAAAACGGCGCGGGTAAATCCACCTTAATGAAAATTATTTACGGCTCGGTGCTGCCCGATGCTGGCAGCATCCACTTTGATGGCAAGCCTGTACAGATTCGCAACCCGCAGCAAGCCCGTACCTTGGGCATCAGCATGGTGTTTCAGCATTTCAGCCTGTTTGACACCTTGAGCGTGGCGCAGAATGTTTG
Source organism: Rickettsia typhi (assembly GCA_943325485.2). Classification (GTDB taxonomy): domain Bacteria; phylum Pseudomonadota; class Gammaproteobacteria; order Burkholderiales; family Burkholderiaceae_C; genus Limnohabitans. Next base: position 4,483 of record CALPPP020000070.1, on the reverse strand, counting down.
GCTGGGTTTGGACAAGTCGCTTTCCTTGGGCGAGGTGACCCAGCGCATCCGCGATAAAGCTGCGCTTTATGGCCTGGATTTAGAGCCCGAGCGACCTGTGCATACCTTAAGCGTAGGTGAGATGCAGCGTGTGGAAATCATCCGCGCCTTGTTGTCTGAACCGCGATTGCTGATATTGGACGAGCCCACCTCGGTGCTCACGCCGCAAGCGGTGGACAAACTGTTTGCGGTGCTGCGCCAGTTGGTGGTTGAGGGTTGCAGCATTTTGTACATCAGCCACAAGCTGCATGAAATCCGCGCTTTGTGCACCCATTGCACCGTGTTGCGAAGTGGGCGTGTCAGCGGCGAATGCATACCCGCCCAAGAAACCAATGCTTCGCTCAGCCAAATGATGATTGGCAGTGAACCCGCAGCCTTGGTGCACCAAAGCAGCCAGCCCGGCGAGGTGGTTTTGGCGGTCAAGCAACTCAGTTTGCCGCGCCTTGACCCCTTTGGCGTGAATTTGCAGCCCATGGACTTAGAGGTACGCCAAGGTGAAATTGTGGGCATTGCGGGTGTGTCCGGCAATGGGCAGCGCGAACTGCTGTATGCCTTGAGCGGCGAGGACACCCGTGCGCCTGATGGAAGCATTTGTTTGCAAGGCCATGCCGTGGGCTCTCAAGGGCCAGCGCAACGCCGCAAACGGGGTTTGCATTTTGTGCCTGATGAGCGCTTGGGCCGAGGTGCGGTACCCAGCCTGAGCTTGGCGCACAACCTTTTGCTGACGCGGGACGACGCCATCAACAGCGCCGGTTGGATTGACATGAAGGCGCTCAAAAACCAAGCCGACGCCATCATTGCACGTTACCAAGTCAAAGCTGGCGGCGCACAGGCCTTGGCGCAATCGCTGTCAGGTGGCAATTTGCAAAAATTCATTGTGGGCCGTGAGATTGATGCGGCACCCAAGTTGCTCATCGTCTCGCAACCTACCTGGGGCGTGGACGTGGGGGCGGCAGCGCAAATCCGTGCGGCCATATTGGCGTTGCGTGACGCAGGTTGCGCGGTGTTGGTGGTCAGCGAAGAACTCGATGAATTGTTCGAGCTCAGCGACCGTTTGCATGTGATGGCGCAGGGGCGTTTGTCGCCCTCCATCGCACGTGCCGATGCCACGGTCTCGAAAATTGGCGCTTGGATGAGCGGTTTGTGGGACCATTCAGAAGAGTCGGTGCAATAACCATGCTCAAACTCGAAGCCCGTCCCCAGCCCTCTGATTTTTGGCGCATCGCTTCGCCCATGTTGGCCTTGGTGCTGACGGTGGTGCTGGGCATCATCTTGTTTGTGATGCTGGGCAAAGACCCCGTCAAGGGTTTGGCTGTGTTTTTTTGGGAACCCATACGCAGCGGCTATGCAGTGGGTGAGTTAGTGGTCAAAGCCACGCCTTTGTTGCTGATTGCTTTGGGGCTGGCGCTGTGCTTTCGCTCCAATGTGTGGAACATTGGTGCAGAAGGGCAGTACGTCATGGGTGCGGTGTTCGCCACAGGTGTGGCTTTGTTGGCTGACAAAACCAGCAGCGCATGGATGGTGGTGCCTTTGTTGTTGGCGGGCATACTGGGTGGCATGCTGTGGGCGGGCATCACCGCTTGGCTGCGAGACCGCTTCCATGCCAATGAAATTTTGGTCAGCCTCATGCTGGTGTATGTCGCCATCATGGTCTTGGGCTATTTGGTCTACGGCCCTTGGAAAGACCCCTTGGGTTACAACTTTCCGCAAACCAAAACCTTTGAAACGGCGACCCAAATTCCGCGTCTGTTCAAAGGCTCTCGGGTCAATATCGGTTTGGTATTGGCGCTGCTGGGCGTATTGGTGATGTGGGTGTTTTTGTTCCGCACCCGTGCCGGCTGGGCACAGCAAATCGGCGGCTTGGCCCCTCATGCCGCCCGCTATGCTGGCTTTTCATCGCGCCGCGCCATTTGGGTGGCTTTGTTGGTGTCGGGTGGCGCGGCCGGTTTGGCGGGTGCCTTGGAAGTGGCGGGCCCGATTGGACAGCTCACCCCCTATGTGCCGGTAGGCTATGGTTTCGCCGCCATCATCGTGGCGTTTGTGGGGCGCTTACACCCCTTAGGCATGGTGTTTTCTGCACTGCTCATGAGCATGTTTTACATCGGTGGCGAGTTGGCGCAATCGCGTTTGGGTTTGCCTAAGTCACTCACCGGCGTTTTCCAAGGCTTGCTGCTCTTTAGCTTGTTGGCCTGCGATGTCCTCATGAACTACCGCTTGCGCTGGCAAGCCTCACGCGCGGAGACGGTGTGATGGAAACCTATGCCTTGCTCCTGGCCGCAACCCTCAACGCAGGCACCGTGCTGGCCATCGCCGCTTTGGGTTTGCTGATCAACGAAAAATCCGGTGTGGTGAATTTGGGTGCCGAGGGCATGATGCTGTGCGCGGCCATCGCTGGTTATGCAACCGTGGTGCATACCGGCAGCGATGTGCTGGGCTTTGCAGCAGGCATGGCCGCAGGCGGCTTGTTGGCGCTCATTTTTGGGGCTTTGGTGATTGGCCTCAACACCAACCAGTACGCCACGGGTTTGGCACTCAGTTTGTTTGGCGTTGGTTTTTCAGCTTTTGTGGGTACGGGCTATGTGCAAGCCAAATTGCCTGAGCGCATGAAGTTCGAGGTGCCTGGCTTGGCTGATATCCCTCTCATTGGGCCAGCCTTGTTCAAACAACATCCCATGGTGTATCTGGTCATTTTCTTCACCATTGCACTCATTTGGTTTTTACAGCGAAGCCGTGCGGGGTTGGTGCTGCGCGCGGTGGGTGAGTCGCCGCAGTCGGCCCATGCCTTGGGTTATTCGGTGCGAGGCATTCGTTTGGCTGCCGTGGTCACCGGCGGGGCTTTGTGCGGCTTGGCAGGTGCTTATATCTCCATCATTTACACGCCCTTATGGGTGGAGGGCATGATTGCCGGCAAGGGTTGGATTGCGCTGGCGCTCACCACGTTCGCCACGTGGCGGCCCGCACGGGTGCTGCTGGGCGCGTATCTGTTTGGTGGCGTGACCATGCTGCAATTTCATCTGCAAGCCAGCGGTGTGGAGGTGCCCAGCCAGTTCCTGAGCATGCTGCCTTACCTCGCCACCATCGTGGTGCTGGCACTGATTTCTCGCAATCCTCAGTGGATTCGGGTGAACATGCCTGCCTCTTTGGGCAAGCCTTTTTACCCCTGACCCCGAGAAACCCTTTTTCAGCCGTCATAATCCCGTTTGTTCCCATCGTCTTCCCATCTTTTAAGGAAATTTCATGACAGATATGTATAAACGCACTTGGTTTCGTGCAGCAGCGTTAGGCGTGGTGGCTGCAGCCCTCATGGTTGGTTGCGGCAAAAAGGAAGAACCTAAACCCGCACCCGTGGCTGAAGCCCCCAAGGCTGAGCCCTTGAAAATTGCTTTTGCCTATGTCGGCCCTGTGGGCGACGGCGGTTGGACCTTCGCGCACGACAACGCCCGCAAAGCCTTGGAAGCCGAGTTCGGCGACAAAATTAAAACCTCTTTCACCGAAAACGTCTCCGAGTCTGCTGACGCCGAGCGCAATTTCCGTGACATGGTCAGCCAAGGCAACAAACTCATTTTTGGCACCACCTTTGGCTACATGGAACCTATGCTCAAAGTGGCTGCTGACGCTAAGGACGTCAAGTTCGAGCATGCCACTGGTTTCAAGCAAGCAGAGAACATGCGCACTTACGACAGCCGCACCTATGAAGGCGCGTACATGGCTGGCGTGATCGCGGGCAAGATGACCAAGACCAACACCCTGGGTGTTGTGGCTTCGATCCCAATTCCTGAAGTGGTGCGCAACATCAACAGCTTCACCATGGGCGCTCAGTCGGTCAACCCCAAGATCAAGACCAAGGTGGTCTGGGTGAACGAGTGGTTCAACCCACCGAAAGAAACCGAAGCCGCCACGTCACTCATCAACGGTGGTGCGGACGTGCTGATGCAAAACACTGACTCGTCGGCTGTGTTGCAGACCGCCGAAAAAATGGGCAAGCGCGCCTTTGGCTGGGATTCCGACATGACCGCCTACGGCCCCAAGGCCCACCTGGGCTCGGCCGTGATCAACTGGGGCCCTTACTACGTCAAGGCCGTGGGTGAAGCCCTGGAAGGCAAGTGGAGCACCGGACAAAGCTGGTGGGGCGTGAAAGAAGGCGCGATCGACATGGTCAACGTGGCCGCTGACGTGCCAGAAGACACCAAAAAGCGCATCGACGAGATCAAAGCCGGTCTGAAAGACGGCAGCTTCTCCATCTGGAAGGGCCCGATCGTGGACCAGGCCGGTAAAGAAATGCTGGCCAAAGACGCGGTCGCCGACGACAAGTTCTTGGGCGGCGTGATGTTCTACGTCAAGGGCGTGGAAGGCAAGATTCCAGGCAAGTGATCTGATATTTTTTGCAGCGGCCCTGTCCGCCCAACCCAACCGCCCGATGCCTCATCGGGCGGTTTTTTTTGGT
>CALPPP020000069.1 GCA_943325485.2 Rickettsia typhi | reverse complement strand
GGCATCCACATGGCGGTCAAACCAATCGTTCACCGCTTGGCTGCAAGCGCAAACCATGGGGCCTGCCAACACAATGCCACTGAGGATGAGCAGCCAATGCTCAGTCAGCGATTGCCCAGACGACACCGCGCCACAGGCAAACGCCCACATGGGTGGGAACCAAGTGACGGGCTTGAGAAGTTGTAAAACAGCGGAAGGTTGGGGAAGCGCCATACCCCCATTTTTCATTTGACAGAAATAAATGTCAATCTAAGTTGACGCTTTTTTGCGAGGTCTAGGGTTTACTCTGACTCGTCTTCAGCAACCATGCCATAGCGGTGCAATTTCACATAAAGGCTTTGGCGAGACAAACCCAGCATCTCGGCGGCGGACGCGCGGTTGTTTTGGGTGAGTTCGAGGGCAGCTTGTATGCACATGCGCTCAATCATGGTGCTGGTTTCGCCCACGATCTCTTTCATGGGCATACGTCCCACGAGTTGCGACAACTGCGCCACCGAGTCGGCCATGCCACCACTGGTGGCAGGCATGGCGTCACGCCCACGTGCGCCAGACAGTTGGTGGAAGAAAAAGCCATAGGTGGGGTCATCGCCATTGAGCGTGACAGCAGCGATATCCACTGGAATGAGCACGCCCACCATGCTGCGCAGATCGGTGGCAAAACTGCGCAAGGTGCGCGACTGTCGCAAGTTGGTCAACAACACGCCCAGGTCTACGCCGCCTCGTGCCAGCCAATCTTCCAAACTTTTGTTGATCAGCAAGGTGTGCGACGCAACGCCCACCATGCTGCAAAACTCAGGGTTGCTGGCAAGGATGGTGCCCATGCGATCGGCCACCACAAAACCCACGGACGCTTGTTCCAAGGCATGGTGGAACCAATGAATGATGGGTGCCTCAGTGTGGCTGGTTTGTTGCGCGGTCAGGGCTTGCAGACGCAAAAGGTATTGCGGGCCGCCTTCTTGCACGAACACAGACACATGCAAATTGCAGTCGCGCTCTGCGTTGAGGTAACGCACCCGCCCCGACTCCATGCGCCCAGTGGTTTGGGCTTGGCGCAACAAAATCTCCAACGCTTCGCGTTTATCGGGGTCAAACAACTGCGCCACATCGCTGCCAGGAAGTTTGCGGCTGAGGTCTTTGAACACCAATTGGGCGGCACTGTTGGCTTCCATGACACGGCGTTGCGCGACATCAACCACCAACATCGGGTCAGCCACCGACTCGAACAACAAACGGTAACGTGCCTCCATGTGGCGCAGGCGCAAAAAATCGCGCTCCATCGACTGGTGCGCCTCGACCAAGCGGCTTTGCATTTGCGACAAGCCACTTAAATCGCGCCCAAAAAGCCAAACCGTGCCGTCTTTTTCTTGAGGCAACAAACTGACTTGCAAGGGCATGTCTTGGCCTGGCATGGGGGAAAAGTTGACATGGCGCCACATGGGAGCGTCAGTCTTGTCCACTGCATCCAGCATGAGGGCGAATTTGTCTTTGCTGTCGTGACTGATGAAGTCATTGACAGAGCGACCCTTGAGTCCCGAGGTGTCTAAACGCTGTAAGTCTTTGCCAAAGACAGTCACCTCCAGCACAGTCGATTGCTTGTCTAGCACAAGCATAATGTCAACCAAAGTTGGCAATAAACGCTGTAAGTGAGAGGGACTTAAATCAGGTGTATTCAAGATCAGAAGGCTTTAACTTGTTAAAACAATCAAAAAACATGGGCCAAAACCTCTGGCGAGAACAAAGCTATTGCAAGATTTGGGTAAATACCTATTCTAAGACAGTTTGTCCAAGCTAAATCTCACTTGAAAACCGCCAAATCCGAAGCATTACCCAAGCGTTTACGCACTTGCTCAACCTGCTGCATCGCCATCAATTGCGCCTGATCCGCGTGCAAACACGCAAAATCCGCTCCCAGCCATTCACACAATTGAGCATGCTTGGCCAGCATCGGTCCGCCCACCATGATCAACAAACCAGGGTTGAGGGATTTTTTTCGCAAATTGGCTATCAATTGCTTCAAGTAGCCAAATTGTTTTTCATCCGACACCGACAAACCCATCAAATCAACATGACTTGACTGCACCATGATCACCATATCTGGCTCTCGCCAAGTGGTACCACCCAATATGTGCCAGCCATAGCGCTTGAAATACTGCGAAAGAATGAGCAGGCCAAGAGAATGTTGAGAGTTGGGCGTATTGACCAATAAGGCGCTGTAGTTTGACAAGCCGCCGCATTTGGGCCCCGACAGCACAAACTCGGCGCTGAGGCTATAGACCAATTCTTGTAGACGGTAACTGGCTTGGGTCACTGCAACGAAGTCGATTTCATCCTGCGCCCACCAATCGTGAAACAAGCGTGCTGCATTCGGAATGGTTCGCAAAAACAAAGTTTCCAAGCCCAAACCTTGTACGCGCATGTTCAAGACACTGGATTCAAGTTCACGGGGCGACAAAGACAAGCAACCCTTGGCCAATACTTCGCTTTGTCGCTTGGCCAGTCCAATGTCGGCAGGTTCAGTGGGCGAATGGTTCAGCAACTGCGGAATCACGTGCGCTTTGATCGCCAAGCTTAATGGCGCGGTCATGGCTTGTCTTTCTTGCTGGTCCATGCTGAATTTTCAGGTTCGGTGCGATCACAATTCAAAAGTTGTCTAAGTGTCATATTTTTTTGACACATTAAGACTAGGGAAAACCCCTGCAATGTCATTATTAAATAACGTCAATTTAAGTTGACACTATACGCATTGGCATCTAAAGTTAATCAACTTTGAAAACAACTCTGCCCCCATGAACGAAGCTTCTGCCACCACCGTGATCAGCGCGGGTTTATACACACCCGAAGAACGCGTTCGCCGTGACAACACCATATGGACGCCGGTGCAAGGCTTTTTGGCGGCTTTTCAGTTCATCGTGTTTGGTATCAGCGTGTGTTTGATTACCCGTTATATGGTCACCGGACAAGGCGAAACCTTGGCCGTGTGGTCGGTTGTGTTCAAAACCATGGTGCTCTACACCATCATGATCACGGGCTCTATTTGGGAAAAAGTGGTGTTTGACAAGTGGTTGTTTGCCAAATCTTTTTTCTGGGAAGACGTGTTCAGCTTCTTGGTACTGGGCTTGCACACCGCCTACTTGTGGGCGCTGTTCACGGGCAGCATGAGCTCCCGCGAACAACTGTGGCTGGCTTTAGCCGCCTACGCGGCTTACGCCATCAATGCAGGGCAATTTCTGTGGAAACTCAAAGCCGCACGTCGGCAAGAGCGAGCCACCCTCGCCATGCAACAGGAGTTGGCCGTATGAATGCTGTCATCCCCATTCGCAGTGACGCCGTTGGCTGTAGCGAGCCCACGGTGCGAACCGAAAAAGGCCAGCGCGAGGTGTTTTGTGGCCTGACCGGCATCATTTGGTTGCACCGGAAAATCCAAGACGCTTTCTTTTTGGTGGTGGGTTCGCGTACCTGCGCCCACCTCATACAGTCCGCTGCAGGCGTGATGATTTTTGCCGAGCCGCGTTTTGGCACCGCCATCATCGATGAGCGCGATTTGGCTGGCTTGGCCGACTGCAATGACGAGCTCGACAAAGTGGTCAACAAACTGCTCAGCCGCCGCCCAGACATTCGCACCTTGTTCTTGGTGGGCTCTTGCCCCTCGGAGGTCATCAAGCTCGATTTGTCCCGCGCTGCCGAACGTTTAAGCCGTACACACAACCCCATGGTGCGCGTGCTGAACTATTCAGGCAGTGGCATTGAAACCACCTTTACCCAAGGCGAGGATGCTTGCTTGAACGCCTTGGTGCCCGTGCTGCCTACCCTGCTGGCGGGTAGCGGCAAACGCCTGTTGGTGGTCGGCACGATGGCCGATGTGGTCGAAGACCAAATGCGCCGTTTGTTGGCAGACATGGGCATCACAGCGGTGGATTTTTTTCCACCCCGCAACAGCACTGAACTGCCCTCCATTGGGCCTGACACCCTTTACTTGTTAGCGCAACCTTTTTTAGCCGATACCACTTTGTCGCTTGAGGCACGCGGTGCCAAGCGACTTGCCGCGCCCTTTCCTTTGGGCGCCGAAGGCACCACCGCTTGGTTGCAAGCCGCCGCCACAGCTTGGGGAGTGCCTAGCGCCGAGTTTGAAGCCGTTACCCGCGCCCCACGCCAACGCGCTGAGGCTGCGTTGGTGCGCCAAAAGCTGCATTTGGAAGGCAAAAAAATCTTCTTCTTCCCCGATTCGCAGTTGGAAATTCCGCTTGCGCGTTTTCTCAGCCGTGAGTTGGGCATGGTGCTCGACGAAATCGGAACGCCTTATTTGCATCGCAAGCTCATGGCCGAGGAATTGGCCCTGCTGCCCCCAGGCTCGCATATCACCGAGGGCCAGCATGTGGAAAACCAACTCGATCGTTGTCATGCCGCTGCCCCCGACATCGTGGTGTGTGGTCTGGGCTTGGCCAACCCCCTCGAAGCACAAGGCCTGACCACCAAATGGGCCATTGAATTGGTCTTCACCCCCATCCAAGGCTACGAACAAGCAGCAGACTTGGCCGAGTTGTTCAGTCGCCCCTTGCGTCGTCGCATCAAACTGGCTGCATAAGGCATACACCATGCAACTCACTCTCTGGACATACGAAGGCCCTCCTCACATTGGTGCAATGCGTGTGGCTACTGCCATGACCGATGTGCATTACGTGCTACATGCACCGCAAGGCGACACCTACGCTGATTTGCTGTTCACCATGATTGAGCGTTTGCCACGCCGTCCACCCGTCACCTACACCACTTTCCAGGCTCGCGACTTAGGGGGCGACACCGCCGAGTTGTTCAAAACCGCAGCGCGTGAAGCCCACGAACGCTTCAAGCCCAACGCCATGCTGGTGGGTGCGTCATGCACCGCCGAATTGATCCAAGACGACCCCGGTGGCTTGGCCTTGGCGCTGAACCTGCCCATTCCCGTGGTGCCCTTGGAGTTGCCTGCTTACCAGCGCAAAGAAAACTGGGGCGCCTCAGAAACCTTCTACCACTTGGTGCGCAACTTGGTACCCACGGGTCACAGTCGCACGCCTTTAGAAGGTCGCACGGCAAGTTGCAATGTCTTGGGTCCTACCGCTTTGGGTTTTCGCCATCGCGACGATGTGAAAGAAATTTGCGCCTTGTTGCAAGAACTTGGCATACACGTGAATGTGGTGGCACCTCTGAACGCCAGCGTCGCCGATGTGCGCCGCTTGGGCGAGGCCGATTTCAACGTGGTGCTCTACCCTGAACTGGCCCGCACTACCGCCCAATGGTTGCAACGCAACTGCGCGCAACCCTTTACACAAGCCATTCCCTATGGCGTCAATGGCACCTTGGATTTCATCCGCGAGGTACGTGAGTTGGCTGGCATCACCCACAGCGGCAAAACCTTGGCCGATTACAGCCAAGATTCACGCGCCAAGTGGTATGCCAAATCGGTCGATTCCACCTACCTCACCGGCAAGCGCGTGTTTGTCTTTGGTGACGCCACCCACGCCATTGCTGCGGCACGTGTGGCCCACCAAGAGATGGGGTTCGAGGTGGTTGGCTTGGGCACCTACAGCCGTGAATTCGCCCGTGAGGTGCGAGACGCAGCCAAGCTCTACGGTATCGAAGCTTTAATCTCTGACGACTATTTGGAAGTCGAAGACGCGGTCAAAGCCATGCATCCCGAGCTGTTGTTGGGCACACAAATGGAACGCCACATTGCCAAGCGATTGGGCGTTCCCTGCGCGGTCATTTCAGCACCCATGCATGTGCAAGATTTCCCCGCACGCTATGCGCCTCAAATGGGCTTTGAGGGTGCCAATGTCTTGTTTGATACTTGGGTGCACCCTTTGATGATGGGTTTAGAAGAACACTTGCTAGGTATGTTCCGCGAAGACTTCGAGTTCCACGACGGCGCGGCACCCTCGCACCTGGGTTCGGGCCACGGCATGCCTGACAAGCCTGCCGTGCCAGTCCTTGAACCAAGAATAGTCAGCACCAACAACATCGAACTGCCTTCACCCGCCAGTGTGGGTGCAGAAACAGTCGCCAGCAACGAAAGCAGTTGGGCACCCGAAGCCGAGAAAGAACTCAAAAAAATCCCATTTTTTGTGCGCGGCAAGGCGCGTCGAAATACCGAAACTTTTGCCCGTGAACGCGGTGTATCGCGCATCACGGTGGAAACCATGTACGAAGCCAAGGCTCATTTCAGCCGCTGAAGTCCCACAGGAGTCAAGTCAATGATTGAAACCGCCAACATCCCCGTCAGTCAAATCAAACGCGGCGGCCGCCCCGATGGCGAGGGCAGCGTGCAAGTGCAGCTCGACCCCAGTGTGAAGATCGGCAATGCCAAGGTGTTTGCCATTTACGGCAAAGGCGGCATTGGCAAGAGCACCACATCTTCTAACCTGTCGGCCGCCTTTTCCAGACTGGGCAAGCGGGTGCTGCAAATTGGTTGTGACCCCAAGCACGACAGCACCTTCACGCTCACCAAAAAAATGTTGCCCACGGTGATTGATGTGCTCGAAACCGTGGACTTTCATGCCGAAGAGCTGCGCGT
>CALPPP020000068.1 GCA_943325485.2 Rickettsia typhi | reverse complement strand
TTGGTGGTTGGACCATGGGGCAGGTCAATATGTCCAAACTCAATACCTCGGTGGTGTTGAAATATTCCGAACTTCCTGTGCTGGACCCTTATGCGGTATCTGGCCTCGTCTCTTTGGCCTTGCTTGAAGAGTTGATGGCCACCGCTGCCATTTTGGGTCGCGCCTGAGTTTTTCGCCATGACACGCCTGCTGGGTTGTGACTTCAGCAGTTCACCCTCCTCACGCAAATCTATTGTGCTTGCTTGGGGAGCGTGGAGAGACAAGCGCTTGGTGCTTGAGGGAATGCAAGCCTGTACAAGCCTTGTGGCGTTTGAACAAGCCTTACACACCCCAGGGCCATGGGTAGGCGGTTTCGACTTGCCTTTTGGCTTACCCCGCGAATTGGTCACCACACTCAAGTGGCCTCTCAGTTGGAAAGCCTGCATAGACCATTTCGCCGCACTCAGTCGCGAGCAGATTCGCGCCACCTTCAAAGCCTTTTGTGACAAGCGTCCCGTGGGGCGTAAATTCGCCCATCGAGCCACTGATATACCCGCAGGGTCTAGTCCATCCATGAAATGGGTAAACCCACCCGTGGCTTACATGCTGCATGCCGGTGTGCCTTTGATGTTGCAAGCGGGTTTGGATTTTCCAGGCCTTTATGCCGGCGACACACAACGTGTGGCATTGGAGGCCTACCCTGGGTGCTTAGCCCGACGGCTGATAGGTTCGCGCAGTTACAAGAGTGACGACCGGGCCAAACAAACCCCTGAGCGTTTGATCGCACGCAAAGATATTTTGCAAGCGTTGGTCAGTGGACAAGTTGGCGTGACTTTGTACCTTCGCCCCGCACAACACGATGCCTTGGTGGCAGACGCCAGTGGCGACAAACTCGATGCAGTGCTTTGCATGGTGCAAGCTGCCATGGCGCAGCAGCGCCATGCGGATGGCGATCAGTTGTATGGGTTACCGCCGGAGATGGATGCACTGGAAGGTTGGATCATCGGCGTATGAGCATTGCTTGGCTTGACCATATTGAGACACCACGTTTATGGTTGCGTTGTCCTGAACCCGGAGATGGCGACGCCTTGTACTTGGCTGTGCAAGAGAGTCTGACAGCACTTCGCCAATGGCCCGATTCTTTGCCTTGGGCGCAAAAACCACAAACACCCGACAGGGCTGAAGACTACTGTCAATCCTGCTTTGGTGCTTTTGTCTTGGGCTTGTCTTGGCCGATGTTGATGATTGACAAAGCCACGGGCACGTTGCTGGGCAGCGTCGGTTTTCACCGTATTGATCCCGCGGCCCCAGAGTTTGAGTTGGGCTATTGGTGCAGAACCTCAGCGCATGGACGCGGTTTGATGAGCGAAGCTGTGGTTGCCTTGAGCGATGCAGCTTTAGCGTGTGTGCCCAGCGTGCGTTTGGTTTGTCGTGTGGACGAGCGCAATACAGCCAGTTGTCGGGTGGTGGAAAAGTCGCACTACCGATTTGTGCGTTCGGTGATTGAAACGCCGCAAGCAGATAGACCTGCCTTGGCAGTGCGTTGTTACGAGCGCTTGTCCGTGCTGCACACAGTGCAATTGGCTTGACGGCGCAGACGCATTTCGGTCCACATCAGGCTGCGACCATCGAGCATTTGCAGTCGCCCCACCAAAGAACTGCCCAAGTCAGTCAGCAGCTTCAGAGCTTCCGCCGCTTGCAAACTGCCGATGACGCCGACCAAAGGCGCTAACACGCCCATGGTTGAACAACTGATTTCTTCGGGCGCTTGGTCAGGCGGGAATACACAGGCGTAGCAGGGTGAGTCAGGTTGCCGAGGGTCGTATGTGGTCAATTGACCATCCAAGCGAATGACTGCACCGCTGACCAAGGGCACACGGTGTTGCACGCAGGCCTTGTTAAGCATGTGGCGAGTTTGAAAATTGTCACTGCAGTCAAGCACCACTTGGGCTGTGGGCAAGAGTTGGTCCAGCAAAGCAGGGTCTGCCTTTTGTGGCAGGGTGGTGATGCGTATGTCAGGGTTGAGCGCCAACATCGCTTGCTTGGCTGATGTCACTTTGGCTTGACCTATGCGCTCGGTGCTGTGGGCGATTTGTCGTTGCAAATTGGTGAGGTCTACCTCGTCGTGGTCAACCAAAGTGATGTGCCCCACACCGCTGGCCGCCAAAAAAAGGGCTGCACTGCAGCCCAAACCGCCTGCACCAATGACCACGGCGTGGCTGTCAAGCAGCCGTTGTTGACCTAGGTCGCCGAGCTCATCGAGCAGGATATGCCGTGAATAACGCAGCAGTTGGGCGTCATTCACGCCTTACTGTTCCTTTTTGTCGGCAGGGCGCTCGGTCAGTGTTTTGCTGACCTTGACAGGTTGGTTTTTCAAGCGGTTAAGCGCTTGCTGCAACTGGAAGTCTTCTGGGCTGCCGTACTCAGGCGTCTTGCGATCCGCCACAGGCTTTTTCGACTCTTCCTCAAGGCGCTTCAAAGCTTCATCGCGGGCTTTTTCGCGCGATGGGTCTTTGACTTCCTCACCTTGGCCGCTGTTGAGGTGCTTTTCCAAATCAGCTTCACGGGTACGTAAAGCTGCATACGGGCTGCCTTCGGCGGTGTCGTCGATCAACAAATCAGGCACGATGCCCTTGGCTTGGATGGAGCGGCCGCTGGGGGTGTAATAACGCGCTGTGGTGATTTTCAACGCTGTGTCTGAACCCAGTTGACGCACGGTTTGAACCGAACCCTTGCCAAAGGTTTGGCTGCCCATGAGGGTGGCACGTTTGTGGTCTTGCAAAGCACCTGCAACGATTTCGCTGGCAGAAGCAGAGCCTTCATTCACCAACACCACCAAGGGGATTTTCTTGAAGAAGCCGTTGGTTTTGCTGGCAAGACTTGACACACTGTCTTGACCGCCGCGACGCAAGTAGTACTCGGGCGCTGCTTTGAAAGTGAATTTGCTTTCTTCCAACTGGCCGTTGGTGGAGACCACAGTCACGTTGTTGGGCAAGAAGACGGCGGAGATAGCCACTGCTGCGTCTAACAGGCCACCAGGGTCGTTACGCAAATCGAGCACCAAGCCCTTCATTTTGGGGTCTTGCTTGTAAAGCTCTTCCAATTTGCGAGCCAAGTCATCCACGGTGCGTTCTTGGAACTGGCTGACGCGAATCCAGCCATAACCGTTCTCAATCATTTTGGATTTGACGCTGACGGTTTTGATCTCTTCACGGATGATGGTGACAGGAAAGGTACGGTTTTCGTCCTTGCGGTAAATCGTGAGCAAGACCTTGGTGCGGGGTTCGCCACGCATACGCTTGACGGCTTCGTTCAAGGACAGGCCTTTCATGGAGGTGTCGTCGACCTTGGTGATCAAGTCGCCGGGCTTCAAGCCCGCACGGTCAGCAGGCGAGCCTTCAATCGGCGAGACCACCTTGACCATGCCGTCTTCTTGGGAAATTTCGATGCCGACACCGACAAACTTGCCTGTCGTGCCTTCACGGAATTCTTTGTAGGATTTTTTGTCGAAATACTGAGAATGCGGATCTAAGCTGGAGACCATGCCAGAGATGGCGTCATTGATGAGTTTTTTCTCGTCGACCGTTTCGACGTAATCGCTCTTGACCATGCTGAAAACAGCGGCGAGTTGCTGCAACTCTTCAAGTGGCAAGGGCGCCATATTGGCGCGAGCAACGGTTTGTAGCGAAAAGGTGGTTAATGCACCCGTCAGGGCACCAATGCTGATCCAACCCGCGATTTTAAGTTTTTGGCCCATTTTTACCCTGTATTGAAAAAAAGCCGTCAATAGGCAATTGAAGAAGATAGTTTACTGTGCCTGAATCCCAGGCGCAGGCCTTTGCGCAAATTAACCTTGGCTGGCAATGGTTTGCGCGGCCTAAGCGTCTTTCAAGTAATAGCTGCGAATAGGGCGCAAATCGGCGTCTAGCTCGTACACCAAAGGTTCGCCGTTGGGGATGTTCAGGCCCACGATGTCTTGGTCGGCTATGTTGTCGAGGTATTTCACCAGCGCTCGCAGCGAGTTTCCGTGGGCACTGACCAACACACGTTGGCCAGCGCGGATGGCGGGTGCCAATGATTCGTTCCAAAAGGGCATGACCCGCTCAACCGTGTCTTTGAGGCATTCCGTGAGCGGCACCTGAGCGGGGCTGAGCTTGGCGTAGCGGCGATCGCTGCCCTCGTAACGGCTGTCTTGGAGCTCCATGGCAGGTGGCGGCACATCGAAACTGCGTCGCCAAGCCATGACCTGAGCCTCGCCATACTGGGCGGCGGTTTCGGCTTTGTTCAAGCCTTGCAATGCACCGTAATGGCGCTCGTTGAGGCGCCAGTCGTGAACCACCGGTAACCAAGTGCGGTCCATGCCATCCAAGGCATGCCACAAAGTGTGGATGGCACGTTTAAGCAAGCTGGTGTAGGCCACATCAAAATCGAAACCTGCCTCTTTCAGGCGTTCGCCGGCAAGGCGAGCTTGGGCAACGCCCGTGGGTGTGAGGTCGACATCGGCCCAACCTGTGAAACGGTTTTCCAGGTTCCAGATAGATTCGCCGTGTCGAATAAGCACCAGGGTGTACATGGGGAAAAATGACCTTGTTGAGTCAGAAAAAAAGAATGCATTCTAAAATGACACTTCTAAGACAAATTTCCAAGGCAACCATGGTGAGTTTTTTGATCGATAACTGGATGCTGGTTCTGGTGGCTGTGATTTCTGGTTTGGCGCTGCTTTTGCCTAGCTTGCAAGCCATGGGCAATGCCGGCTTATCCCCTACCCAGGCGGTTTTGATGATCAACCGTGAAAGAGCGCATATTGTTGACGTGCGAAGCTCTGAAGAGTTCTCGACAGGGCATTTGATTGGCGCCAAAAACATCGCCATGGATGTGTTGGAGTCAAGCCTTGGCAAAGCCATCAATGACAAAAAACGTCCCCTTATTTTGGTGTGTGCCAGCGGTGTTCGTTCGCAACGCGCCCAAAAAATCGCCACCAAACTCGGCTTTGAGCAGGCCCACAGCCTCTCTGGCGGCTTAAAGATTTGGCAAGAGGCCAATCTACCTTTGGAAAAAACCTAACCACCTGCAACACCATGCCACCCATCAAGATGTACACCACCGCTGTTTGTCCCTATTGCAACCGGGCCAAGCAAATCCTCAAGGCTCGCGGCGTCGAGCATATTGATGAGGTGCGAATCGACCTGTCCCCCGACGAACGCGATCGGATGATGGCCTTGACTGGCAGGCGTACCGTGCCGCAAATATTCATTGGTGATATGCATGTGGGGGGTTGTGATGACTTGATGGCTTTGGACAGTCGTGGCGGCCTCATGCCTCTGCTGCAAGCAAGCTGACATAATCTTCGCCACCTAACCCTTGCCCGCCTAGGAAGCAGTTGCTAAGCGGGTTTTTTACTTTCAGGAAACTCACCATGGCCGAAGCCAACGATCCCGTCTTTCAAATTCAGCGCATTTACCTCAAAGACATGTCTTTAGAGCAACCCAATTCACCCGCGATTTTGTTGTCGCAGGAAGCGCCTTCGGTGGACATCCAAATTGGCCTGGGCTCCGAGCAAATTGGCGACGGCGTGTTTGAGATCACTGTCACCGCGACTGTCACCACCAAGATCAATGACCAAACCATGTTTTTGGTCGAGGCCAAGCAGGCAGGTATTTTTGAGATCCGCAACCTGCCCGAAGGCCAGTTGCAGCCGGTCACCGGCATTGCGTGTCCCCAAATCATTTACCCTTATTTGCGTGGCAATGTGGCTGATGTGATTCAGCGAGCAGGTTTTCCGCCTGTGCACATGGCGGAAATTAATTTCCAAGCCATGTTCGACCAGCAGCAACGCATGGCGGCTGACCAAAAACTGCAGTGAAACTGCTGGTCGTTGGTGCTGGCGCATGGGGCACGGCGCTCGCGGTGCAGGCTTGCCAGCGCCATGAGGTCACCTTGTGGGCCAGAGATGCAGCACGCATTCAAAACATGCAGCAGCTGCGAGAAAACCAGCACTATTTGCCTGGCTGCGCTCTGCCCGCTTCTTTGCACTTAAGCCACGCCCCTTTTTCTGAGGTTTTGTCTGGCATCGATTTGACCGTATTGGCCACGCCCATGGCCTCGCTGCGTTCGGTATTGCAAGCGCTTGAGCCTTGGCAAAAGCAAACACCATTGGTTTGGTTGTGCAAAGGGTTTGAGGCTGCGTCATCGATTTCTATGTCCCATGGTTTGCTGCCCCACGAGGTGCAAGCCGAGGTTGCGCCCAGCATGTTGGCAGGGGTGCTGAGTGGCCCGAGCTTTGCCCAAGAAGTGGCTGATATGAAGCCGGCTGCCTTGGTGGCGGCCAGCGAACACGCGGTGGTGCGTCAGGCCTTGGTTGATGCTTTCCACGGCGACAAGCTGCGTGTATATGCCAACGACGATGTGGTGGGTGTAGAGGTTGGTGGCGCGGTGAAAAACGTCATGGCGATTGCTACCGGTTTGTGCGATGGCATGCAGCTCGGTTTGAATGCACGTGCGGCCTTGATCACCCGTGGTTTGGCTGAAATGACACGCTTGGGCTTGGCCATGGGTGCCCGTGCAGACACTTTCATGGGCTTGAGTGGCTTAGGCGACTTGGTGCTCACCGCCACAGGGGACTTGAGCCGTAACCGACAGGTTGGCATGGCTTTGGCGCAAGGCCAATCGCTGGACAAGGTACTGCAGTCGCTGGGCCATGTGGCCGAGGGTGTTTACAGCGCCCAGACCGTGGTGCAACGCGCCAAGCAACTTGGCGTGGACATGCCCATCGCCCAAGCGGTGGTGGCGGTGTTGCAAGGTCAAGCTTCAGCGCAACAAGCGGTGGCGGCGCTGATGGGGCGGGG
>CALPPP020000067.1 GCA_943325485.2 Rickettsia typhi | reverse complement strand
GCCTCCACTAGCCCTTGGACACGCACGGGCAACAACAAACGCCCCCCACCCCTAGGCATCAACCTGCGCAGCAAAGCGCCTTCGCGCCACGACAGGGCTTTGCAAATTTTGTTTGCGGATATGCAGCAATGGGATGGCTTGTCGGCACACCAACACCACTTGCTGATGGAAATGCCGGCACCTTATGGTGAGTTGATGGCTTGGCTCAACCAGCAGTGGCTCGAAAACGGTGTGCAACCCTTGGCAGGCTTGCGAGAGGGCTTGCGTGGACACTCCCTTGAAGCGGTGGTGTCGCGCTTGATCGATGACGCCCTTGCCGACATCGACAGCGATGCAGGGGAATTGCAAAGCATCATGTTGGCTTTAGAAAAAGACCAACTCTCCCAAGAGATAGACAGCTTGACCCGCCGCATGGCGAGCGACCCACTGGCCTACGAGCGCATCAAGCAATTGAATGGCCGTTTAGCAGCCCTGAAAAAAGCCCCTCTGGTATAATCCACTTTTCCATAGCAAGCGCGACAGCAACACCTCCGGGCCAGGCCAAACGTGACTTCGTTCACAACCCGCCGTTCACCGCAAGGACTGCACACCAAATGATCGCCCTTTCAACTTGTTTGGAACCCCTGCCACTGTCCTGTTAGCGTGCTCAAAAGTACGCTGATACCCCTTTTTGTTGTTCAAGGATTGACATGCCAGCCAAGAAGTCCACCAAGCCTGCCAAGGCCAAAACAGCCGCTAAACCATCAGCGTCCTCCGCGAAACCTGTACCCAAGAAAGCCTCTCCTGTGTCGACTGCCAAAAAAGCTCCTGCCAAACCTGTTGCCAAGCCTATCGCCAAAACCGCCGCCAAGCCTGCGGCCAAAGTAACCGCCAAGCCAGTTGCGAAAACTGCGGCAAAACCTGTTGCAAAACCTGCGGCCAAACCCGCCGCCAAAGCAGCGCCTGTGAAAGCTGCCGCCAAGCCAAGCGCAAAAACGCCAGCAAAAGCACCTGTCAAACCCAGCGCTGAAAAAGCCAAACCACCCAAAGCTACTGCCAAAGCTACTGCCAAAGCTGCAGCCAAAGGCAAAGCGGCCAAAAAAGCGCTGCCTGAAGACGCTGATTTGGTCGACTTAGAAGCCGAATTTGCCGAAGAAACAGTGGCCAGTGGCGAAAAGGTCAAGCCATTGCGCATGAAGATCAGCAAGGCCAAAGAACGCGCCTTGATGAAAGAATTCGGCTTGGACGAAGCCGTGTTGTCTGAAGAAGATTTGGCCAAACGCCGCTCTCGCCTGAAAACCCTGATCAAACTTGGCAAAACCCGTGGCTACCTGACGCACGGCGAAATCTCTGACCACTTGCCCGACAAACTGGTTGACGCCGAGACCATGGAAGTCGTCATCACCATGTTGAACGACATGGGCGTGCAGGTCTATGAACAAACGCCTGACGCAGAAACCCTGCTCATCACCAACACCGGCCCCACAGTTGCCAGTGAAGAAGAAGCCGAAGAAGAAGCCGAAGCCGCTCTGTCTACCGTGGACAGCGAATTTGGCCGCACCACCGACCCTGTTCGCATGTACATGCGTGAGATGGGCACCGTAGAGTTGCTGACACGCGAGGGTGAAATTGAAATTGCCAAGCGCATCGAAGGCGGCTTGATGGCGATGATGGAAGCCATCAGTGCCTCACCCGCTACTGTCGCTGAAATCTTGCGCATGGCTGAAGACATTCGCGAAAACAAGGTGGTCATCTCCACCATTGTGGACGGCTTTAGCAATGCCAACGAGGCTGACGATTACGTGGCCGAAGAAGACTTCGACGAGTTCGACGACTCCGACGACGACGACGGCAAAGGTGGTTCTAAAGCGCTCACCAAGAAGCTGGAAGAGCTCAAAACCGAAGCCCTCACCCGCTTTGACCGTGTACAAATTTTGTTTGAAAAGATGCGTAAAGCATTTGACAAAGAAGGCTACGGCTCACCTACCTATTTGAAAATCCAAAAATCCATCAGCGAAGAGTTGATGAGCGTGCGCTTTACTGCTCGCACCATTGAAAAATTGTGTGATCTGGTGCGTGGTCAAGTCGACGACGTGCGCAAGAAAGAGCGTGAATTGCGCCGCATCATTGTGGACCGCTGCGGTATGCCACAAGACATGTTCATCAAAGAGTTCCCTGTCAATTTGTTGAACCTGAAATGGGTGGAAAAACAGTCTGCTGCGGCCAAGCCTTGGTCCGTCACCATGACCCGCAATATTCCCGCCATCCAAGAGTTGCAACAAAAACTCACAGACATTCAAACCCGCGTGGTGGTTCCCTTGGCCGAACTCAAGGACATCAACAAACGCATGAACGAAGGCGAGCGTTCTTCACGCAACGCCAAGAAAGAAATGATCGAGGCCAACTTGCGCTTGGTCATCTCTATTGCCAAGAAATACACCAACCGTGGTTTGCAGTTCTTGGACTTGATCCAAGAGGGCAATATCGGCTTGATGAAGGCCGTGGACAAATTCGAATACCGCCGAGGCTACAAGTTCTCCACCTACGCCACTTGGTGGATTCGCCAGGCCATCACCCGCTCCATTGCCGATCAGGCCCGCACCATCCGTATTCCAGTGCACATGATCGAGACCATCAACAAGATGAACCGCATCAGCCGCCAGCACTTGCAAGAGTTTGGTTTTGAGCCTGATGCATCTGTCTTGGCCGAAAAAATGGAGATGCCCGAGGACAAGATCCGCAAGATCATGAAGATTGCCAAAGAGCCTATCTCCATGGAAACACCCATTGGCGACGATGACGATTCGCACTTGGGCGACTTCATCGAAGACGGCGCCAACACGGCGCCGCTGGAAGCTGCCATGCAAGCAGGCTTGCGTGACGTGGTGAAAGAAATCTTGGATGGCCTGACACCGCGCGAAGCCAAGGTGCTGCGTATGCGCTTTGGTATCGAGATGGACAACGACCATACCTTGGAAGAGGTGGGCAAACAGTTTGACGTGACACGCGAGCGCATTCGCCAAATCGAAGCCAAGGCCTTGCGCAAACTCAAGCACCCCAGCCGCTCCGACAAACTGCGCAGTTTCATCGACACCTTATGACCGCAGCCAATAACCGACGTGGCGTGATCGCCATGTCGGTGGGCATGGCCAGCTTTGTGTTGAATGACTCGCTGGTTAAATATGTCAGCGACAGCCTGCCCCCCTCGCAGCTGATATTTTTGCGTGGCTTGTTGGCCGTGCTGGGTCTGACCTTGCTGTGTGTTTACATGGGAACGTTCAAAAACCCAGACAACACTTTCTCAGCTTTGCGTGACCGCTGGGTATTGGTTCGATCATGTTTAGATGGTTTGGCCAGTCTGGTGTACTTGACTGCGATGTTTCATATGCCCTTGGCCAATGCCACGGCCATCAACATGGCAACCCCTTTGCTGATTGCCCTGTTATCAGGACTGCTCCTGGGTGTGAGGGTGAGCTTGGGTAACTGGCTCATCATCGCCACCGGTTTTGCCGGTGTGTTGCTGGTGGTGCAACCCCAGACTGATGGCTTTAACCAGTGGGCTTGGGTCTGCTTGGGTGGCACCTTGCTACACGCTTTGCGCGACATCAGTATGCGTTTTGTGCCATCGCAAATCCCTTCGATGATCGTGACCTTGAGCACAGCGACAACTGCCACCTTGATGGCGGGGGTGTGGAGTTTGTGGCAAGACTGGGCAGTTGTTAGCATGACCTCTTGGGCGTGCTTGGGGGGTGCTGCTGTGCTTTTGAGCACAGGGTATTTTTTGTTAATTCAAAGCACCCGTAGCGCCGACCTGACGGTGGTCGCTCCCTTTCGCTACGTGGGTTTGCTGACCGCCGTGGTCATGGGCTTTGTGGTGTGGGGCGATATTCCCAACCCCATGGCATGGTGCGGTATGGTTTTGCTGGTCGGTGCAGGCTTGATGATGCTGCGCAAGCACCCCTGAACAATCAATGCTTGCTTAGCTTGATGCCTCTGAAAACAGGGCGGTTGGGTAATTGGAAATTCTTGTTCTCGATGTATGAACTTGCCAAATCGCCTAGGTATTGGCTACCCATATCGTGTGAGCCCGTCTGACTGGGCACATAAAGTTTTTCAGAAACACGCTGTAAGAATTTTTGCAACAACAAATTGCAACGTTCCCAAAGGTTTTTCATAAAATCCACTCAGAAATTAAATTTCGATAGATCTAATCTAGGCTAATCTGTATGAAATGCAAGTAGTGTTTCTGCGGGGGTATTTACCCTGAAAAAACTTCGGTATCGACTTCGCTGCTGGCCAAGGCGTTGTAGCGATTACCCACCACATTGTGTTGGTTGATGGTCTGGTTCAAACGCACTAACACCTCGGGTGAGAGTTGAATGTTCAAAGCCGCCATATTGTCTTTCAGATGGTCTGTGCGAGAGGTTCCTGGGATGGTGACAATGTGCGGTGCCTGATGCAGCACCCACGCCAGTGCCAGTTGTGCAGGCGTACACCCAAGTTCATGAGCGATTTGCACATAAGCACCTAGCAAGGCGATATTGTGTGGATAGTGCTGCGCATTAAAGCGCGGCGAGGTGTGACGCCAATCGGTGGGCAATAAATCGGCAGTGCTATGCAAGTCGTTGCATAAGAATTTGCGCGCCAAGGGACTGAATGAAACAAAAGCCACGCCAAGGTCTTGGCAGGCTTGCAATACCGCGATTTCGGGGTTTCGGGTCCACAGGGAATACTCGGTTTGCAAGGCAGCAATGGGATGCTCAGCATGGGCTTTGCGAAGCGTGGTCGCAGACACCTCGGACAAACCGATGCTGCGGATTTTTCCGGCTCGTACCAAATCAGCCAATGCACCGACGCTTTCCTCTATGGGCACCCGCTTGTCCCAGCGGTGCAGGTAATACAGGTCAATCACATCCGTTTGCAGACGTCTCAAACTGTCGTCACAAGTAGCCTTGATCGTTTCAGGGCGGCCATCGATCACCCGCACTTTTTTGCCGTCACCATGGACATCGACGCCTTGCATGCCGCATTTGCTGGCCAAGATGAAGCGGCTACGGTGCTTGGATAAGACCTTGCCGATGATGCGCTCGCTCTCACCAAAACCATACAAGGCCGCGGTATCGAAAAAATCCACACCTTCGTCTAAAGCCGTTAACAACAGGCGTTCAGCGTCTTCGAACGATGGGGGCGGTCCGTAGACAGCACAAATATTCATGCACCCCAGGCCGATGGGGTTGACTTGGAAAGGGCCGACTGGTCTGGTCTTCATGGCCTGAGAGTGTAAGGGCTTGAGATATATTGATGTTTGATGCAAAATCATCAAACATCGGAGGTATTCCATGCGCACCACTCTAGACATTGAAGATGACGTACTTTTTGCAGCCAAAGAAGTTGCCAAACGCGAAAAAAAAACCGTAGGCGCTGTGGTCAGTGAATGGGCTCGCCGTTCCTTTCAAACGCCAGCAACTGTTCTCAGTGTGCAAGAACCACCGCCAACAACCGGGAGGCCGTTGGCGAAATATGGTTTTCTTCCTTTGCCGCACCGCGGCGTGATCATCACCAATGAAATGGTCAATCGCATCAGAGAAGAAGAAGGCATTTGATGCGAGCTTTGCTGGATGTCAATGTCTTGATCGCACTGAATGACCAAGGTCATATCCACCACACACTCGCCAATCAATGGATGGCTCAACACATCCACTTAGGATGGGCAAGCTGTCCCTTGACCCAAAACGGGATGCTTCGCATCATGAGTCATGCAAGTTATCCCAATTCACAGCCATTGAAAGTATTGATTGAAATTTTGCGCCGCGAAACACAATACGAGCAGCACGCATTTTGGTCTGATGACTTGAGCCTGCTGGACGATGCCATTATTGATGCCGATAAATTACTCAGTCCAAACCAATTAACCGATGCCTACCTGCTTGCCTTGGCGGTTAAATACAAGGGGCGCCTCATCACACTGGACAAACGCATTCCCCTCAATGCGGTGAACGGTGCTAGCGGCAAGCACTTGATCAGCTTATGAAACGAAAGACAGTTGTTGCTCTAAGTCGTGCAGCACTTGGTAGCAAGGCAGTACCTGCGCCACACTGGCATTGGGTTCGCGGTCTTCTCGAATAGCGGCAAAAAACTCGCGGTCCTGCAACTCAATACCATTCATCGAAACCGCCACTTGAGAGACATCGATTTTTTCTTCCTTGCCATTGAACAAGTCGTCGTAGCGGGCAATGTAAGTGGCGTTGTCGCCGATGTAGCGAAAGAAAGTCCCCAAAGGACCCTCATTGTTGAAGCTGAGCGACAAGGTGCAAATCGCGCCATTGGCGGCTTGCAACTGGATGCTCATGTCCATGGCGATGCCAAGTGTGGGGTGAATAGGGCCTTGCATCGCATTGGCTTTCACCACGGGACTGCCGGCTTGGTAGGTAAACAAATCTACGGTGTGCGCCGCGTGATGCCACAACAGGTGGTCTGTCCAACTGCGTGGCTGACCCAAGGCGTTCATATTGGTGCGACGGAAAAAATAGGTTTGCACATCCATTTGAAACACATTGAACTGCCCAGCCTTGATCTGTTGGTGCACAAACTGATGGCTGGGGTTAAAACGCCGTGTGTGACCACACATCGCCACCAAACCCGTTTGCTTTTGCAAAGCCACCACCTCGGCGCCGTCTTGGTACACATCGCATAAGGGGATTTCAACCTGCACATGTTTGCCCGCTTTAAGGCAAGCGAGTGACTGAGACGCGTGCATTTGCGTAGGTGTACACAAAATGACCGCGTCCACCTCTTTGATCGCCAAGCTTTCATTCAAGTCGGTGGTGACATGTGCAATGCCGTATTTGTTGGCTACTTCTTGGGTTTTTCCCAGCTCGCGGCCAATGAGTGAGACCACTTCCACACCTTCGATGAG
>CALPPP020000066.1 GCA_943325485.2 Rickettsia typhi | reverse complement strand
TCTCTTGATGGGTCACACCGCGCTTTCGCCCAACCAAGGTGCCACCATTGCCAGTACGTCGCTGCAAATACATGGTGCTCCTTTACGTGCCGCAGCCGCGCAAGCCCGTGATTGGTTGTGCGCCAAGGCTGCAGTGCATTTTCAATGTGAAGCCCAGCAGCTTCGTTTGCAAGATGGCCAAGTATTTTTTAAAGATTTGGCCATCAGCGTGCAGCACTTATTGGCCGAGCAACAAGTGCTGTTAAGGCTTGACAGCCAAACCCCTTTAAAACCTGCTGCAGACTTCCACACCATTGGCCAAAGCACCCCACGTGTCGACATGGCGGCCAAGGTGTTTGGTGACTTGATTTACGTTCACGATATGCGCATGCCAGGCATGTTGCATGGTCGGGTGGTGCGTCCACCTTATGCAGGTGCGGACCATGGCGACTTCATTGGTAACACTTTGGCGAAGGTTGACCGCGACTCCATTGCCCATATTGATGGCATACGCGCGGTGGTGGTGCAAGGCGATTTTGTGGGCATCGTGGCAGAACGCGAA
This sequence comes from Rickettsia typhi, assembly GCA_943325485.2. Lineage (GTDB taxonomy): Bacteria > Pseudomonadota > Gammaproteobacteria > Burkholderiales > Burkholderiaceae_C > Limnohabitans. Next base: position 6,366 of record CALPPP020000066.1, on the reverse strand, counting down.
GAGCAAGCCGAGCAAGCCATGCATGACTTGGTGGTGCAGTGGAAGCCTTGGCCTGGCATGCCCCATGTGCAAGATGCAGCTGATGCGATTCGTCACAACACCCGCACCACCCGCGAGTTGGTGAATGAAGGTGATGTAGACAGTGCGTTGTCAGAAGCAGCGCATCTTTTGCAACGCGAATATGTTTGGCCTTACCAAATGCATGCCTCGATTGGCCCCTCGTGTGCGGTGGCTTGGTGGTTGCAGGGAAGCGATGCACAGTCGCCCCAAGTGCAGTTGCGGGTGTGGGCTGGAACGCAAAACCCGCATGTTTTGCGTGCAGATTTGGCCATGCTGTGTGGCGTGGTTGACCCTGCGGTGGACATTGTGCGCATGGAGGCTGCCGGTTGCTATGGACGCAACGGCGCAGACGATGTGGCGGCCGATGCAGCGCTCTTGTCCAAGGCCGTGGGCGCACCTGTGCGAGTGCAGCTCAGCCGCGAACAGGAACATGCGTGGGAGCCCAAAGGTGCAGCGCAACTCATGCAAGTGCGCGGTGGCTTGTCTGCCAATGGCCAGCCTGCTGGCTACGATTTTCAAACCTCTTACCCGTCCAATGGTGCGCCTACCCTGGCCTTGTTGCTGACAGGCACCATAGCACCCACAGCGCGTGCTTATGAAATGGGCGACCGCACCGCCAGACCTCCCTACGACTATGCCGACTTGCGGGTCACGGTGCACGACATGCCGCCGCTCTTGCGTGCATCGTGGTTGCGCGGCGTCTCGGCCTTGCCCAATTCTTTTGCGCATGAAAGTTTCATCGATGAACTGGCTGACGCCGCCAATGCCGACCCCTTGCAATACCGCTTGCAGATGCTCTCTGACCCACGTGCCAAAGAACTGTTGCAAGCCACAGCCGATCGCGCTGGTTGGCAAGTCCATTCCCAGCCACAACAAAAACCTTCGCATGGCGATTGGTTGCAAGGGCAGGGCGTGGCTTATGCCCGGTATGTGCACAGCAAATGGCCGGGCTTTGGTGCCGCATGGTCAGCCTGGGTCGCAGATGTCGAAGTGCACCGAAACACCGGTGAAGTTCACGTTAAGCGGGTGGTGGTTGGGCATGATGCAGGCTTGGTGGTCAACCCTAAAGGCGTTGAGCAACAAGTGCATGGCAATGTGCTGCAAACCACCAGCCGTGCCTTGCTCGAAAAAGTGGAGACCGATGCCAACGATGGTCGCGTGGTCAGCCAAGACTGGGGCAGTTACCCGATTTTGAATTTTCGCCAAGTGCCGGTCATTGAGGTGGTGCAAATGCCTCGCCCAGGAGACGATGTGCCTTTGGGTGCGGGTGAGTCTTCCTCTGTGCCAGGCACGGCTGCCATTGCCAATGCGATTTTTGATGCCACGGGTATTCGCTTTCGCAACCCGCCATTCACACCCGAGGTGGTACGCGCGGCTTTGCATCCTTTGGGCGCACCCGCGCCTGCAGCTGCGCCCATGGCAGACACTGTCACCAAGCCACCCAGAAGCACACAGCCCGGCCTGAGCCAAGGCTGGCGCAAACGATGGCAGCAAGTCACGGGTTTGGCTTTGGGTGTGTTTGCGCTGAGCGCAGCCATCGTGGGTTGGCGTGTGGCTTTGCCTACTGTGAGCTTCAACCCTGCCAACTACAGCGCCGATATGCTGCAACGCGGTCAGCAGTTGGCGGCCTTGGGTAATTGTGCAGGTTGTCATACGGCTGAAGACAGCATGCCCAATGCCGGTGGGCGTCCCATGCACACGCCTTTTGGTACGGTGTTTTCCACCAACTTAACGCCCGATGTGCAGACGGGTATAGGCGCCTGGTCTTACCAAGCTTTCGAGCGTGCCATGCGCCAAGGTATTTCGCGCGATGGCCATGCGCTGTACCCGGTGTTTCCCTTTACCTCGTTTGCCAAAACCAGCGATGCCGACATGATGGCTTTGTATGCGTGGTTGATGTCGCAGCCAGCGGTGACCTCACACACACCTCAAGCGCAGATGCAGTGGAGTTTGGGCTGGCGTCCTGTGATGGCCTTGTGGAACGGATTGTTTCATGCGCCTGTGCAGTTTCAAGCGCAAGCGCAAAGAAGTGCAGAGTGGAACCGCGGTGCATATTTGGTGGATGGCTTGGGGCATTGCGGTGCATGCCACACACCTCGCAATGCATTAGGGGCCGAGCGCAACGAGCAGTCCTATATGCAAGGTGCGATGGTGGATGGTTGGCAAGCGCCAGCGCTTAACCAAATGAACCCCTCGCCTGTGCCTTGGAGTGAGGAAGAATTTTTTCGCTATTTGCGTCATGGCCATACACAACAACACGGCACTGCTGCTGGTCCTATGGGTTTGGTGGTTCGCAACTTGGCCTTGGTTCCAGACAAAGACATCCGTGCCATGGCGGTGTATTTGGCGTCTCTTCAACCCGTCTCAAACATGGATGAGGCGCAGCTTGAGACTTTGGCCGCCAAGGTGGTCGCCGATGCTGCAATGCTAGCCCCGCTGCCAGACGCAGCCCAACGCTTGTTCCAAGGCAGTTGCGGTGCTTGTCACCACGATGGGGAGGGCCCGCAGTTGTTGGGCGTGAACCGCCCCTTAGCACTCAACACCAATCTGCACAGCGACCGGCCCGATAACTTGTTACGCATTGTGTTGGAAGGTATTCAGGCGCCAGCTTCTAAAGACATTGGCTTCATGCCTTCTTTTGCGAATACCTTGAGTGACAAACAGTTGGTGATGTTGGTCGATGGCATGCGGGTTCGTTATGCGCCGGATAAACCCCCTTGGCAGAATACGGCGCAGACCTTGGCAAACATGCGTGGCCGATAGTTTTTTACTGCTGGATCATGGGTTGTAAGTTTCGCTAAGAGTGTGAGTGGGTAATTCCCCTGCACTTACAGACTGGTGTGTTTCGTAATGGCAGTGCTGGCAATGCCAAGTCTCACAAGCAGGTAAATGTTTAGGTGAATCAAATGTGCTGAGAAGAAACCCTGAGTCTGTTGTGTACTTCCAATAGCCAGGTACGCCGCACTGGGGGCAGAGTGACAAAATTTTGCGAGCAAGGTCTTCAGTTGCTTGGGCAATCAAGTGTTGCCTTGTTGGGTTGGCGAATGCGCGCAAATCATTTTCAACAAAAACCTTGCCATTGGCAGACTGTTGCTGTGCCTCTATATAAGCAAACGTTAAGTTGTCCAGGGTGTGCAGTCCTTTAACAACGCGGGGGTCATTTTCATGCTCCGGTCTGAGCATGAGCAGGTGTTGCGGAAAGCCAGCGTCTTGTGCAAATTGAATTAATTCGTCGATATCACGGACAAACTTTCCCATGCTCATCGCACTGCCTTTGGCAACGCCTACAACCTCAACACCATGAAGATCGTCCAGAAAAATCACTATCTCAATATTCCATGGCATAAATCCAGAAAACGGATCAGGTACGAAAGAGCCTTCGCTGGCAACCCCGAGAGTGTTGCCGCTGAAATCAATGCCAATTTGCGCTTTTCTGCGCGCTGTTTGCAGTTGAGTTCCTTGACGCTTCACCGTGCGGTCAAATGTGCCTAATTCATCTGTATCAAAAGATTTCACAAGTTCAATTTCACAGCCGAGTGTTCTTTTCAGAATTGGGGAAATAATGTCCTCTTTGCCATGCTTTGTTAACAACGATATTCTTTTGCGGTCATAGCTTATTTTCATGATGCTCTCCTAAACAAAAAAGTGGTTGGCAACCCAAGCGTAGGTCGGAATACCCACTAAAAGGTTCAATGGGAATGTGATGCCCAACGATAAGCCGAAATAAATGGAAGGTTTGGCCTCTGGAATAGCCGTACGTAAAACTGCCGGAACTGCAATATATGAAGCGCTGGCAGCCAGAACCATCAAAAGAATGGCGTTACCTTTGGATAAATCAGCCAAGACAGCTAACGCAAGTGCCAATCCAGCATGCACCGCTGGCGCCACCACAGCATAGACCAGCAATGCAGGTGAGACTGCTTTGAGTTGATGCAAATTTCTGGCGGTCAGCAAGCCCATATCTAGCAAGAAAAAAGCGAGCATGCCCTTGAATAAGTCGCCAGAGAAGGGCTGCATTGCTGCTTGACCGGATGCGCCAGTCAGCATGCCAATTGCCATAGCGCCTAGGAGTAGCAATTGAGCACCGTCGGTGAATGACTCATGGAGAATTTTTTTCACAGAAACTGCTTGCTGTGGTATTCCAACAGATAGGCAAGCCAAGCCTGAATTCATCACCACGGTGGAAGTTTCAAGGTTTTGCTGTCGGATAGAGCTGGCCATCAACACAGCCAAAATGATCGCGGGTGACTCCATCAGTGCCATGGCAGCAGCCATGTGGCCACCGTATGCAATGCTTTGATTTTCCAAATACTGAACTGCAGTGACAAAAGTGACAGCGCTCACAGAGCCATAGGTTGCCGCAATTGCGGCAGCATCAAAGCCAGACAAAAATCGCTTCAGCAACATAAAGCCTAGCAGCGGTACGACAACTGCCAAAGCCATGGCTGCTCCCAAGCTGGATAACACCTCTGGGGTTAAACCAGATTGAGCCAGCGCAAATCCGCCTTTAAGGCCTAAGGCCATGAGCAAGTACAGCGATAAAAACCTCGAAATTGCGGGCGGTATTTCCAAGTTGGATTGAACTGTCCCAGCAAGTGCGCCAAAAATGAAAAAAAGGATGGCCGGATCAAGAAAACTGTGCATGTATAAATTCCTTTGTATCGATCCTAGGCCATACAATGATTTGTGTAAAATTGATTTTTAAATGTATATATATAAGTAAATATCTATGAATATCAGCTTTCGTCAAATGAAACTATTTTTGGCGCTTGCTGACGCGGGCAGTGTCACTGCCGCAGCCCGAGCAATGCATGTCACACAACCCACTGCATCCATGCAACTCAAGGAAATCACTCATGCCGTTGGACTTCCTCTGTATGAAGTAATCTCCAAAAAGGTTTACCTGACCGATGCAGGCTTGGCTTTGGCACAAACCGTTAGAGGTATGTTGCGCAGTTGGGAGACATTCGAACAAACTGTTGATGCCACCAAAGGCATGACGCGAGGAAGGTTGAAAGTGGCGGTTGTCAGCACCGCCAAATACTTCATGCCCAGAATGATTGGTGGATTTTGCAAAAAATATCCAGACATCGATGTGTCATTGGAAATTTTGAACCGCGATGGCGTTGTTGCTCGAATGCAAGACAACTTGGACGACCTCTACATCATGTCTCAACCACCAACGGACAGAGATTTATTGGATGAGGTATTGATGGTTAATCCTGTGGTGTTGATTGCGTCTACTCGCAACCCCTTGGCTAAAAAGCCTTCTCAATCGCTCGTCAGTCTCGCTACCCAAAGATTTATTTTGCGAGAAAAAGGTTCAGGCACACGCATGTGCGTAGACCAATACTTTAAAAAGCAAAAATTCAGCCCAGATATTCGCATGGAGTTAGGAAGCAATGAAGCTATCAAGGAGGCTGTGGCTGGGGGCTTAGGTATTGGTGTGGTGTCTCAACATGCTTTGCATGGGTTGAAAAAAGAGCATGGGGTGATAGTCATAGATGTCAAAGGCTTTCCCGTGGTTTCTTATTGGCACATGGTGCATCCAGCTCAAAAGAAATTGTCACCTATCGCTCATGCATTTAAAAAGTATTTACTTAGCAGTGTCAGTGAGTAGCACTGTCTCTGACGAAGTCGTCTAAAAGTTTTTTCAACTGCTCGGTTTTACGCACACCCAAGACCTTGTGGATGGATTGGTGGTGGGCGTCGACTTGGGCGGTGAGGCGTTGCACCATCGCCAAGCCGGTGTTGGAGATAAAGACCAGCACCTTGCGACTGTCTTCTGGTGATGTGTTGCGCAAGACCAAGCCGCGGCTCACAAGCTTGTCGATGTTTTTGGTGAGTGCGGGATGGTTCATCAGCACCTGCTCGGCCAATTCCCCCATGGCGCGTCCGTTTTCATCTGACAACACTTGCAAGATACGCCAGTGTTGTTCAGTCATTTTTTCTTTGGCAATGGCTTTACCTAAACCCATGCTCATCGTACGGTTGGCAGAAGCCAGCAAGTAAGAGAGGTAGTTGTTCAGGTCTTGACTAGGCATATATCCTGCTTACATTTTGTTAGATTTCTGCTAGTCTAATGAACTTCTTTTCCAAGGACAACATCTTTGTTGAGCTTGGAGCATTCTTTGTTGGGTTGCAGGTGAAAAGATTGGCATAGGCAACATGGCTAGACATTGGAATGGTCAATTTAGGGGATCTGATGCACGAATTTCATGCGCGCATCAACCCAAAAAAGTGCGCACATGGCAAGCGCACCGTTCTCTTGCGCTGCCTGTGGATGCGCAACACATCTCTATTGGT
>CALPPP020000065.1 GCA_943325485.2 Rickettsia typhi | reverse complement strand
GTTGCCAAGGTGGCGCTGAGCAAAGCCACATTCAAAGACAGCAAAAACCCCTCAACCAAACGTGTGTCTTGCCCCAAGGCCAGATACCAGCGCAGCGAAAACCCGGTGAACTGGCTGTCTTGGCGGGTGCTGTTAAAGGAAAACACCACCAAAAACATCAGAGGTAAGTAGAAAAATAAAAACACCCCACCCAACCATAAGCGGCTGACATAACGGTGCCATCGGTTGCCCTGCATTAACTGTTTTCCTCGGCGACCTTGCGGGCTAAGCGCTGGTTAAACCAAGCCAGTGGAATGACCACGCCCAAAATCAACACAATCGACAAGGCGCTGGCGCGCGGCCAGTTGTTGCTGCTGAACATTTCATCCCACACCACCCGACCAATCATGATGTTTTCTGCACCTCCCAAAAGAGACGGGATGACAAATTCACCCAAGCAAGGAATGAACACCAAGATAGATCCAGCCATGATGCCAGCGCGACTCATGGGCACAGTGATGAGCCAAAAAGTCTTCCAAGGTGTGGCGCCTAAATCTTGGGCGGCTTCAAGCAAGCGCAGATCAAGCTTTACCAAATTGGCATACAGGGGCAATACCATGAAGGGCAGGTAGACATAGGTCATACCAACCAGCATGGAAACATCGTTGTAGAGCAATTGCAGGGGCTCGTCGATCAAGCCTACTGCCAACATGAGGTTATTGATCAAGCCCGAATCTGCCAGCAAGCCCTTCCATGCATACACCCGCAACAAGAATGAGGTCCAAAAAGGCAGCATGACCATCAGCAGCAACAAAGGACGAATATTGCTGGGACTGCGGGCTAAAAAATAAGCAAAGGGATAGCCAAAGAACAAACACAAGCAGGTCGTTAAAAAAGCGTAGCGCAAAGACAGCAAATAGGATTCGATGTACAGCGTCTGTCCCCAACCCGAGTCAGGATCCAAGAACAACGACACATAGTGAGAGAACTTAAGGCGCAAAGAAAAATGCCCCGCCTGAACATCAACGAGCGGGGCAAAGGGGTTCAGTTGCTCCCCCATGTCGGTCACACTGATACGCAACAGTATGAAAAAGGGGACTGCAAAAAACAGCAGCAACCAAAACCATGGGACACCCAAAACCATCAAGCGGCCACGCCGCATGAACAGCAGTCCCAACATGGACGACAAGGTCTTCAAGGTAGGTGAATTAGCTTAAAGACGGCAGACACCCTAGGTACAGCTTGAGTGTCCGCCAAAATCTTTACTTGCCTTTTTTGAAGCTGGTGTAAACAGCTGTCATGGATTCACGCGTAGCGTTACCCAATGCGGCAGGCGGCACCATCAAACCCAAATTGGCCTCATCAGGAAACACAGCTTTGTTTTGGGCCACTTCAGGATTGACATTGGCCAAGCTGGCTTTGTTGGCGGTGGGGTAGCCCAACTCATTGGTCAAGGCAGCGGACACCTCGGGCTTGAGGAAGTAATTGATGAATACCATGGCATTGTTGGGGTGCTTGGCGTCAGCGGGTACTGCCAAGTTGTCGAAGAAGATCAGGCCGCCGGTTTTGGGCAACAGCACTTCAAGGTCTTGGCCGCTCTTGTTTTCATTGGCACGGGCAATGGCGATATTGAAGTCACCTGCCCAACCCAAGGCCACGCAAGCTTTGCCGCCAGCAACGTCGTCGATCATGGTGCTAGAGAACAAACGAATGTCTTTGCGAACCTTGGCCAACATCTCGCCAGCCGCTTTGTGGTCCGCTACATCATCCGAGTAAGCATTCTTGCCGATGTAGTGCAGGGCAGGTGGCAAGATTTCGGAGGGTGAATCGAGGTAGGCGATGCCACAAGATTTGAGTTTGGAGGTGTAGGTAGGGTTGAACACCAAATCCCATGCGTTTTCTGGCATGGGGGTGCTGCCCAAAGCTTTGGTGACTTTGGTTTTGTTGATGGCTACCGTGGTGAAACTCCATGCCCATGGAAGAACGTATTCGTTACCTGGGTCTACGCTTGTGAGTTTGCTCATCAAGGAAGCATCGAGGTTTTTGTAATTGGGGATTTGGGATTTGTCGAGTTTTTTCAGCAGGCCTGCTTCGATTTGGGCTTTGACAAAGACCGAGCCAGGCACCACGATGTCATAACCAGAGTTACCTGCCACCAATTTGGCTTGCAGACCTTCATTGTTTTCAAAGGTTTGGTAGTTGACTTTGATACCGGTTTCTTTCTCGAAATTGGCGATCATGTCGGCAGCGATGTAATCGGGCCAGTTGTAAACGTTCAGGACCTTCTCTTCTGCATTCACAGGGGTAGCAGCAACGGGAGCCTTGGGCTCTTCTTTTTTGCCACAGGCTGCGACAGACAAGCAAGCCAAGACAACCCAAAAAAGACGTTTGTTCATGATGGCGGTGACTCCATAAGTAAAAGTGACTAACCCAAAAAGAAACTCGCTGTGCGAGCACCAGGCGCGTAGTATATGAACAGTTGGGCACGGTTTTCAGGCGCTAGAGGCTTATCCTGCATAAAAAGCTTACAATTTAAGTCTTCAATCTGTGCTCACTCTGCGAATCATCTATGCCAATTTACGCCTATAAATGCAGCGCTTGCGGCTTCGCTAAAGACCAGCTGCAAAAAATGTCCGACCCACCCTTGAGTGACTGCCCCGCTTGCGGTAAACCGTCTTATACCAAGCAGCTCACGGCTGCTGGTTTCCAGCTCAAAGGTTCGGGTTGGTACGCCACCGACTTCAAAGGCGGGGGCAGTGCTGCGCCTGCCAGCACCGAAAGCACCACCACCGCTTCGCCAGATGCTGCACCTGCGGCCAAGCCCGCTGATGCGCCGGCCACCTCCAGCGCTTCTTCTTGCGCCCCTTCTTGTGCCTGTCACTGAAGCCACGTTTCGCGGCTGCAGTTCTTTTTTACTCTTGGTATGAATTTAAAAAAATACATCTTGGCTGGACTGCTGGTGTGGTTGCCTTTGGCGATCACGCTGTGGGTGTTGAGTTGGCTGGTTGGTGCCCTCGACGGTATTTTGGCCAATGTGCTTTACGGCTTGGGCAGTGTGTTGCCCCAAGTGCATACCAACGCTTTGCAGCAACTCAATGGCATCAAGGGGCTGGGCGTTGTGATGGTATTTTTGGTGCTGGTATTTACCGGCGCCTTGGCTTCGAATGTGGCAGGCCGATGGATGGTCAAGCAATGGGACCGCTTATTCACCCATATACCCATTGTCAAATCCATCTATACCAGCGTTAAAAAAGTATCTGACACGCTTTTTTCTAGCAATGGCAACGCCTTTCGAAAAGCCGTGTTGTTGCAATACCCTCGCCAAGGCGCTTGGACCATTGCTTTTCAAACAGGCGCACCCCAAGGCGAAGTTCAAACACATTTGGGAGAGGGCTTTATGAGCGTGTATGTGCCCACCACGCCCAACCCGACCAGCGGATTTTTTTTGTTGGTGCCCGTCACAGATGTGATTGAACTAGACATGAGCGTGGACGAAGCGCTGACCTATGTCATCTCCATGGGTGCGGTATCTCCATCGGTTTTACCTGGCCCCCCTCATTAATCAACGGCGCCTTAGCGCGCCTTATGTCACAACGACTTTTTAAGACTGGATAACAAGCTATGAGAACGCACTACTGTGGATTGGTCACCGAAGCACTGCAAGGACAAAGTGTGTCTTTGTGCGGATGGGTCAATCGCCGACGCGACCATGGTGGCGTGATCTTTATCGATTTGCGTGACCGTGAAGGCTATGTTCAGGTGGTCTGTGACCCCGACCGCGCCGATATGTTCAAGATAGCCGAAGATATTCGCAATGAATTTTGTGTGCAAATCAAAGGCGTGGTGCGCTTGCGCCCCGAAGGCACCATCAACGAGCAACTCAAAAGCGGCAAGATCGAAGTGCTTTGCCACGAGTTGGTGGTGCTCAATCCTTCAGTGACACCACCCTTCCAACTCGATGACGACAATTTGTCTGAGACCACACGTTTAACCCACAGGGTATTGGATTTGCGTCGCCCCTATATGCAAAAGAACCTGATGCTGCGCTACCGCGTGTCAATGGCAGTGCGCAAGTTTTTAGACGCCAATGGTTTTGTCGACATCGAGACACCCATGCTGACCAAGAGCACACCAGAGGGTGCTCGCGACTATCTGGTGCCCAGTCGTGTGCATGATGGCCACTTCTTCGCTTTACCCCAATCGCCGCAATTGTTCAAACAGTTGCTGATGGTTGCCGGCTTTGACCGTTACTACCAAATCACCAAATGTTTCCGCGATGAAGATTTGCGAGCAGACCGCCAACCTGAATTCACCCAAATCGATATCGAAACTTCTTTCTTGGGTGAAGAAGAAATTCGCGCCCTGTTCCAAGACATGATCAAGGGTGTTTTCAAGCAAGTGCTCGATATCGACTTGGGCGACTTTCCCATCATGGCTTACGCTGAAGCCATGCACCGCTTTGGCTCTGACAAGCCCGATCTGCGCATCCAATTGGAGTTCACCGAACTCACCGACGTGATGACGGATGTGGACTTCAAGGTGTTCAGTGGACCAGCCACCAGCAAAGGCGGTCGTGTGGTTGCATTGCGTGTGCCAGGTGGTGGCGAGATGAGCCGAGGAGAGATTGACGCCTTCACCGAGTTTGTGAAAATTTATGGTGCCAAAGGTTTGGCCTGGATCAAGGTCAATGAGGTGGCCAAAGGCCGTGAGGGCCTGCAGTCGCCGATTGTCAAAAACTTGCACGACAAAGCCATTGCCGAAATCTTGTCGCGCAGCGGCGCACAAGACGGGGATTTGCTGTTCTTCGGTGCAGACAAAGCCAAAGTGGTGAATGACGCCATCGGCGGCTTGCGTTTGAAAATTGGCCACAGTGACTTCGGCAAAAAACAAGGCTTGCTACAAGACCGCTGGGCTCCCTTGTGGGTGGTGGATTTCCCCATGTTTGAATTCGATGAGGAGGCGGGTCGTTACAACGCTGTACACCACCCCTTCACCGCACCCAAAGATGGTCACGAGGATTGGATGGTCACAGCGCCCGAGAAGTGCATTGCCAAGGGCTATGACATGGTGCTCAATGGCTGGGAAATCGGCGGCGGCTCGGTGCGCATACACCGTGCTGATGTTCAGCAAAAAGTGTTCGATGCCTTGAAGATTACCCCCGAAGAGGCGCAAATCAAATTTGGTTTCTTGCTTGACGCCTTGCAATACGGCGCTCCACCCCATGGTGGTTTGGCTTTTGGCTTAGACCGTATCGTCACACTCATGACGGGTGCCGACTCTATCCGCGATGTGATCGCTTTTCCTAAAACCCAACGTGCCCAGTGCTTGCTTACCCAAGCGCCCTCGCTGGTGGATGAAAAGCAGCTTCGAGAATTGCATATCCGTTTGCGCACAGTCGAGGCGGCCTAGACAAGGTCTTTGTCTGCGCCTCTAGGCTCCATCGGTCATCTGCTGTTAGTATCTTTGACATGTTGAAAAAGACTGAGACAAACATGACTTCTGAGGCAAATGACGCAGGCGTTCCTGTGTCCACCAAAATCCGCGAAAGGTTACTTGCCTCGCGCAAGCGCTTTCACGCCAATGACAATATTGCCGACTTCATTGAGCCTGGCGAACTCGACAAATTGCTCGACGAAGTCGCAGACAAGATGAAAGACGTGCTCAGCAGCCTGGTCATCGATACCGAGCATGACCACAACACGGCCGACACCGCACGCCGTGTGGCCAAAATGTATGTGCAAGAAGTCTTTCGTGGCCGCTTCGTCAACCCACCCGTTATCACCGAGTTTCCCAACGCCGAGCACTTAAACGAGTTGATGATCGTGGGGCCTATTACGGTTCGCAGTGCTTGCAGCCATCACTTTTGCCCCGTCATCGGGAAAATTTGGATTGGCGTATTACCCAATGAGCACACCAATGTGATTGGTTTGTCCAAGTACGCTCGGCTTGCCGAATGGGTCATGGGCCGCCCCCAGATTCAAGAAGAGGCGGTGGTGCAGTTGGCGGACTTGATTCAAGTCAAAACCCAACCTGATGGCTTGGCCATCGTCATGGAGGCTTCTCACTACTGCATGGCTTGGCGTGGTGTGAAAGACATGGACAGTCGCATGATCAACTCCGTGATGCGTGGCGCATTTTTGAAAGACCCCAATTTGCGTCGAGAATTTCTTTCACTGATTCCCAAAAAGGACTGATGGCATGTTGGTGCGTTTGCTTTATGTGAGCCGAGCCTTGGATCCCGATGCCTCTGCAGCCACAGACGCCATCTTGGCTGTTGCCCGTGAACACAATATGGCCAATGGCATCACCGGTATTCTTTGCTATGGCGGCGGCATTTATTTGCAAGCCATTGAAGGTGGGCGTAACCAAGTCAACAACTTGTACGCGCAAATCGTCAGCGACAAGCGCCATACCGATGTGGTGCTGCTTAACTATGAAGAAATCGCCGAACGCCGTTTTGGTGGCTGGACCATGGGGCAGGTCAATTTGTCCAAACTCAATACCTCGGTGGTGTTGAAGTATTCCGAGCTTCCTGTGCTGGACCCTTATGCGGTATCGGGCCTCGTCTCTTTGGCCTTGCTTGAAGAGTTGATGGCAACAGCCGCCATTTTGGGTCGCGCCTGAATTTTTTGCTATGACACGTCTGCTGGGTTGTGACTTCAGCAGTTCACCCTCCTCACGCAAATCTATTGTGCTTGCTTGGGGAGCGTGGCGTGATAAGCGCTTGGTGCTTGAGGCAATGCAAGCCTGCACAAGCCTTGTGGCGTTTGAACAAGCCTTGCACACCCCAGGGCCATGGGTAGGCGGTTTCGACTTGCCTTTTGGCTTGCCTCGCGAATTGGTCACCACACTCAAGTGGCCTCTCAGTTGGAAAGCCTGCATAGACCATTTCGCCGCACTCAGTCGCGAGCAGATTCGCGCCACCTTCAAAGCCTTTTGTGACAAGCGTCC
>CALPPP020000064.1 GCA_943325485.2 Rickettsia typhi | reverse complement strand
TTCAGCGCACGGCATGGTCTGAGGGCTCCGGTGCTCAATGCCTTGGGCCAGTCGGCTTATGAGGGCATGCATTTTTTGGCTGCCATGTTCGACAACAACCTGCATCGGCCAGAGCATTGGCCGCAGATCGCCAAGCGAAACTTGTCCTACCAAAGCGCCAGGGGCGCAAGCTATGTCGGCAACCACTTTAAAAACGCCCCTATTTATTTGGCGCGTGCCAACGGTCACCAGTTTCAAGTCGTTACAAGGTTCTAATTTTTCTTTGAAAGTCATTTATCAGATCCGTGAAAACCCTCTGTTTTTATTTTCCAAAGCAAATAAATCCATTGACGCAATTAATTTTTGATGAAACACTCTGACATCGATTTAACAACACCTTAGGAGATATGCATGGCTGTCAAACGTCCTACCCTCGACCAGTTGCAAGAAGTTGCCTACAGTTTGGGGATTCACCTCTCAGAAGAGCAGGCTGAAACTTACAACACCTTGTTGCAAGGCAATTTTGACGCCTATGACATCGTTGACGCCTTGCCCGACTATGTGCCCGAAGTGAAGTACCCCCGCACGCCTGGCACCTTCCCCGCGCCTGAAGACAATAAATACGGCGCTTGGTATGTGAAGTCCACCATCAAGGGTGCGGCGTCAGGCAAATTGGCAGGCAAAACCTTGGTTTTAAAAGACAACGTCTGCGTGGCTGGCGTGCCCATGATGAACGGCGCTTCCACCTTGGAGGGCTATATGCCCAACATCGACGCAACCGTGGTTACCCGTTTGCTTGATGCAGGTGCGACTGTGGTGGGTAAATCGGTCTGTGAATATTTCTGCTTTTCTGGCGGTTCACACACCAGCTCCACTGGCCCTGTCCATAACCCCCACAAACACGGCTACTCTGCAGGTGGCTCTTCGTCCGGCAGCGCAGCTTTGCTGGCGGCAGGCGAAGTCGACTTGGCTATTGGTGGCGACCAAGGCGGCTCCATCCGCATGCCTGCTTCTTACTGTGGTGTGTACGGCATGAAAGCCACCCATGGTTTGGTGCCATACACCGGTGTCATGCCCATCGAACTCACCATCGACCACACCGGACCCATGACTCGCAATGTCACCGACAACGCCGTCATGCTGGAAGTCATTGCCGGCCCCGATGGTTTGGACCCACGCCAATACGCTGAACAACATTCCAAAAACTATTCTGAAATCATGAAGCAAGGCATCAAAGGCTTGCGCATCGGTGTGGTCAAGGAAGGTTTTGGTTGGCCCAACTCCATGGCAGCTTCGGACGCGAAAGTCAAAGCTGCAGCCGCCGCCTTGGCCAAAGCTGGTGCCACCGTGGAAGAAGTTTCCATTCCTATGCATTTGGTGGGTCCCGCCATTTGGTTGCCCATCGCTGCCGAAGGTGCCACACAGCAAATGATGAAAGACAACGGCCACGGCTTCAATTGGAAAGGCTTGTATGTCACCAGCATGGTCGACTTCCACGCCGGTTGGAAGGCCCGCGCCGACGAGTTGTCTGAAACCCTCAAACTCACCATGGTTTTGGGCGAGTATTTCATCCAACACTACCGTGGCCATTACTATGCGAAGGCTCAAAACCTGTCGCGTCAACTGCGCAAAGCCTATGACGATGCTTTTGCGAAATACGATTTGCTGCTCATGCCCACCGTGCCATTGACTGCTACCCCTTTGCCCAAGCCTGGCGCTGAAGTGGGCGAAGTGGTGCAGCGTGCGTTTGAGATGCTATCCAACACTTGCCCGTTTGACGTCACTGGCCATCCAGCCATGTCGGTGCCATGCGGCTTGGTGGATGGTTTGCCGGTTGGCATGATGCTGATTGGCAAACACTGGGACGAGGGCACTATTTACCGTGGTGCCTATGCGTTCGAACAACTGGGCGACTGGAAAAAAATGTAAGTACAGTCAGGGGTCCGCTGAAAAGAGGGCTTCAACTGGTAAGCGTTAGTTTTTTCAACACAAAAGAGGAACACAACATGGACCGCAGAAAGTTTATTCAAACCACCGCTGGTGGCATTGCAGCCGGCACCGCTGGCATGTATGGCAGTTCGGCCTTGGCCGCTGACGACATCAAAGTGGGCAGCATCCACGATTTGTCCGGTGGCTTGGACATTTACGGCAAACCCATGGTCGACGCCTTGACCTTGGCCGTCGAAGAGCAAAACGCTGCTGGCGGCTTGCTGGGCAAAAAAGTGGCTTTGATCAACTATGACTCACAGTCCAATATGCAAAAGTACACCGAGTACGCCCAGATGGCTGCATTGAAAGACAAAGTGGCCATGGTGCATGGTGGCATTACCTCCGCTTCACGCGAAGTGATTCGTCCCGTACTGACCAAGAACAAAACACTGTACTTTTACAACACGCAGTACGAAGGCGGCGTTTGCGATCGCAACACATTCTGTACAGGTGTGACACCAGCCCAGACAGTGCAAAAACTGATTCCTTACTCCATGAAAAAATGGGGCAAGAAGGTTTACATCATTGCAGCCGACTACAACTACGGCCAAATCACTTCACAGTGGGTTAAGAAGTACGTCACCGAAGGCGGCGGCAGCGTTCAAGCCATCGAATTCTTCCCCTTGGATGTGACCAACTTCGGTCCCACCATCGCCAAAATCGAAGCAGCCAAGCCTGACTTCGTCGTGTCTGCCTTGGTGGGTGGTGCACACATGTCCTTCTATCGCCAATGGGGTGCAGCGGGTATGTTGAAGAAGATCCCCATGGCTTCTTCCACCTTCTCCGTGGGCAACGAGCAAGTCGTGTTGGCGCCTGAAGAGTGCAATGGCATGGTCTTGTCTTACAACTACTTCGAGAAAATCGCCACACCCGAGAACAAAACCTTCTTGGCTGCTTTCCACAAACGCTTTGGCGCTGACTATCCTAACGTCACCGAATTGGCCATGGGTAGTTACCAAGGCTTCAAGCTGTGGGCAGAAGCTGTCAAGAAAGCCGGCAGTATCGACCGCATGAAAGTGATCGAAGCACTCGAGAGCGGTATCAGCATCAACGCTCCCAGCGGCAAGGTCACCGTGGATGGTGCATCACACCACTGTATTTTGGATGTGAGCTTGGCCGAAGTGAAAAACAAAAAGCTCGACATTCTGCAAACGTTTTCACAGCAAGCGCCTTCAGACACCAGCGCTGTGTGCAACCTCAAGAAGAACCCTGCTGACAACCAGCAGTACGTCATCAAGGTTTAAGCACAGTTGATCGTTTGAGAGATTGAAAGAGAGAAGGCGTACATGGATCTGGCACTCATTGTTTCCGTACAGGTCCTGTACGCCGTCGCCACCCTGGTGATTATTTCAGCGGGGTTGGCGGTGATTTTTGGCATGATGCGCGTCATCAATTTGGCGCACGGCGAGTTTTTGATGTTGGGCGCTTACAGCGCTATTTTTGCGACCAAGGCAGGCGTCAATATTTGGATTGCCATGCTGGTGGTTGCGCCTATTTGTGTGGGGCTGTTTGGCATCGTGGTCGAAAGGCTCATTATTCGTCACCTTTACGGGCGCATGGTCGACACCATGTTGGCCACTTGGGGCTTGTCTCTTTTGTGCGTGGGTTTGGTGACCTCTTTCATTGGCAATACCACCTCGGGCGTGTCTACCCCTGATGGCAGTTTTTCCATTGGCGCTTATTCCGTGAGTTTTTACACCATGGCTTTGATAGTCATTGCGGCGGTGTTATTGTTTGCGATTCGTTGGGTCTTGCGCAGCACTGACTGGGGCTTGATTGCACGCGGCACCATGCAAAATCCTGCCATGGCCGATGTACTGGGCATCAGTCCTACCCGTGTTTACTCCATCACCTTTGCCGTTGGTGCCGCTTTGTCGGGCTTGGCAGGGGGTTTGTTGGCGCCTGTGTCGGGCGTGGTGCCAACCATGGGTGCATCTTTCATTGCCAAGGCCTTCATCACTGTCATCGGTGGGGGCAGCGCGATTTTGGCTGGTACAGCTTCTGCCTCGGCCTTGTTTGGCCTTATCAACCAATTGGCCACCTTCATCACCACGCCAGTGTTTGGTGAAGTTGCACTCTTCATCGCCGCCGTGGTGATGCTGCGCATGTTGCCCCAAGGTATCACTGGACGCTTTTTCAAAGGATCGTTGTGACCGCTTTTCGAGATTCCCCCTGGAGTGCTGTGCTGGTGATGTTGCTCGGGGTGATGGCCACTTTGGCCATACCTAAATGGGTTGACGACTTTGCCTTGATTCAGATCACCATCTATGTGGTGATGGCCATCTTGGCGATCAGCCAAGCGTTTATTTGGGGCTTCTCCGGCATTTTGTGCTTTGGTCAAGCGTCATTTTTTGGCTTGGGTGCTTATACCTACGCCTTGTCGGTCATCAATATGGGCGAAAGCACCATGCCTGTGCTTTTGGCCATTACCTTGCCTGGCTTGTTTGCCTTGTTGCTGGGCTATTTCATGTTTTATGGGCGACTGTCGGATGTGTACATGGGTGTGATCACCCTGACGGTGAGTTTGATTCTTTTCAACTCGGTCAATTCCACAGCAGGTCCTGAGTGGCGCATTGGCAATGCGCCTTTGGGCGGCTTTAACGGCATACCGTCCATTCCTTCCATCAACTACCCTGGCAACCCCGAGGACACACTCGACCCTCTGGCCTTTTTCTACCTCAGTGCGTTTTCCTTGATCGTCATTTATGGCGGTCTGCGTTGGCTGATTTCCTCTCGCATTGGGCATGTGATCGTGGCCATCAAAGAAAACGAGCAACGCGCTACCTTGCTGGGCTTTGACGCCCGTGCTTTCAAATTGTTTGCTTTCACTTTGGGTGGTTGTATTGCCGGCCTGGCAGGTTGCTTTTTCGCCAACTGGGGCTCTTTCACCAGCCCGACCATTTTCAGCTTGGGTCAGTCAGCACAAATCATTGTCTGGGTGATCGTGGGTGGCTTGGGCACCTTGGTCGGTCCCATCATTGGTTGCATGGCCATACAGTGGCTGACCACCCAAATTGGCACTCAGCAAACCTTCAACGCCAACTTGGTCTTGGGTGTCATTTTGGTGGTGTTTGTTTTGCTGGTACCCAAGGGCATCATCCCCAGCTTGGGCGATGTGTTGCAAAAACTCTTTGGCAAAAAAGTGGCCAAAGGAGAAGAGGCATGAGTGCAGCCCCCTTGTTAGAAACCCGCAATCTGAATATGCGTTTTGGTGGTGTCCACGCCACCCGTGACGTGAACTTCAAACTCAGCGACGGAGAGTTGCGCTGCATCATCGGCCCCAACGGTGCTGGCAAAAGTACCTTCTTTAAACAACTGACCGGCCAGCTGCGTCCCACCTCTGGACAAGTGCTTTTTCGTGGTCAAGACATCACAGGTTGCCAACCGCATGTGCCAGCGCGTTTAGGGATTGGCATCAAAACCCAGGTACCCAGTTTGTTCAATGGTTTATCCGTTTGGGAAAACGTGTGGTTGTCTGCCTGTCGGGTCTATCCCAAAGCCAAAGCGCTTGAAGTGACACGTGACACGCTAGAGCGTGTGGGTTTGAGCAGCTTGCAAAAGTCCACCACCGGCTTGTTGGCACATGGTCAACGGCAATGGGTTGAGTTGGCTGTAGTGATCGCCGCTGACCCTTCGCTTATTTTGTTAGATGAACCCGCTGCTGGCATGAGCGACCAAGAAGTGCGACGCACAGCCGACTTGATTTTGGAAATCAACAAAAGCCACGCCTTGATTGTGGTGGAACACGACATGAGCTTCATTCGCATGATCGCCAAGATGGTCACGGTGTTCCACCAAGGCGCCATCCTCACCGAAGACTTGCCTGATGCGGTCATGAACAACCCCACGGTGCGCCAAGTCTATTTAGGCAAAAAAGCCGCTTAACTGAAAGAACCTGCATGCTCGACATTCAAAAGCTCCACGCAGGCTATGGCAGCATTCCGGTGCTGCATGGTATTGACTTGCATATCGCCCAGGGTGAAGCTGTGGGCATTTTGGGACACAACGGCATGGGCAAGACCACGCTCTTGCGCAGCATCATCGGCGCCTTGTTGCCCACCCAAGGCAGTATCCATTTCAATGGCACCGATGTCAGTCGCATGGCGCCCAACCAACGTGCCAAAGTAGGCATGGCCTATGTACCCCAAGGGCGCGAAATCTTTCCTAATTTATCGGTCACCGATAACTTGCGTATGGGTTGGGTCAAGCGTGGTCGTGCTTCTGCCCAAGACCTTGACACTTTGTTGGACAACTTCCCGCGCCTAAAGCCTTTGCTGGACCGCATGGGTGGCTCCTTGTCAGGTGGCGAGCAGCAGTTATTGGCTTTGGCACGTGCTTTGGCGGGCGACCCGCAACTGCTGTTGCTTGATGAACCCACCGAAGGCATTCAGCCCTCCATCATCGAAGAAATTGCAGAAACCTTGACAGCCTTGCGCAAACAGCGCTCGCTCACTATCGTGTTGGTTGAACAAAATTTAGATTTCATCGCCTCTGTGTCAGAGCGCGTCTTGGTCATCAAGCGCGGACAAATCACCGGTGAAATTCCACGCGAACATTTGAACGATCTCGACATCGTCAGCGAATACACCGGCGTATCCAGTACCCACTGAAAACTTTCCAACCCATCCAAGGAGATAAACATGGACATGCAACTCAAAGGCTTGCGCGCACTCGTGACAGGCGGCACCAAAGGCATTGGTCGTGCTATTGCAGAAACATTGGCCAAAGAGGGTGCCAGCGTGGCCTTTTGTGCCCGCAACGCCGCTGAGGTCGCTGATGCGGCCAAAGCCATGTCTGCGTCTGGCAGCAAAGTGATCGGCTCTGTGGCGGATGTGGGCAACGCCGACAGCCTCAAAGCATGGGTCGCCAAGTCCGCTGCAGATTTGGGTGGCATCGATATTGTGGTGGCCAATGTCAGCGCCTTGGCCATTGCAGCAGACGAAGAGAGTTGGAAAAAAGGCTTTGAGGTTGAC
>CALPPP020000063.1 GCA_943325485.2 Rickettsia typhi | reverse complement strand
CCCGTCCTGCGAAAGCCTTTTGGTATGGGGCCAAAGCGCCCAGCATGGCGGCTTTGGAGTACACAAACAGCGGTGTGCCGTGCTGCGCGGTCAGGTTGGACAAAGCCAGCTCTTCGCAAAACAACTGACCTTCACGACGTGAAAAATAGGGTGCACCAGGCAAGGCGAGTGAGGTCATGTAAAAAACAAAGAGAACAGAGTGTCAGGGCTGGGAAGAAGGGGGGGGAGCAGACCGGATGTCGGGCACCAAGACTTGGGGGAACACAGCGCGATCGCTGGCCTCGGGGTCGGTGGGAATAAAGAGCGCACCTTTTTGACCACACGCCACCAAGCCAAAAACCATGCTGAGTGCGAGGAGGATGCGTCTGCCTAGAATCTGCCATGTCATGGTTGAAATTGTAGCCATCCCTCTTACCCCTTTCTAGAAGCAAGTACGCATCCAATGACCGATCAGGAATTCATGAACCACGCCGAGGCTCTGCTGGGCCGTTTAGAGCAGCTCTGCGACAGCTTGAACGACAGCAGCGACGCCGACATTGACAACCAACGCACGGGAGGCATGATCACCCTGACCTTCCCCAACCGCAGCCAAATCGTGGTCAATTTGCAAAAGCCTTTGCAAGAGGTATGGCTGGCTGCTCGCAGTGGCGGGTACCACTTTCGGTTTGATGGACAACTTTGGCAAGACACCAAAGGCCAAGGCGAGTTTTGGCAGCGACTCAGCAGGGATGCCAGCGAGCAGTCGGGCTTGGTTTTGAGATTTTCGTAAGAGGCTGTCCGTTTACTCTTTGAACATATCGAGAATTTTTTTCTTCTCTGTGTCTGCGGCTGTTTCGCCATTGGCATCATGCCCTTCGATACCTAAATGCGTGACGCCAGTGGTGTGGGTGAACTCTTGGAAAAACCAGTCGCCGCTTTCATACACCACCCCAGCGGGCACAGGCAAAGGCGTGATGGGCACATTTTTCAAAGCGCTTTGCATATAGCTGATCCACACCGGCAGACTCAGTCCACCGCCCGTTTCACGGTCTCCCAGTTTGCGCGGGGTGTCGTAGCCAATCCATGTCACTGCCGTCAGTGTGGGGTGGTAGCCGGCAAACCACGCGTCCATGGAGTCGTTGGTGGTACCGGTTTTGCCATAAATATCGTTGCGCTTTAACACCTGTTGAGCCCGAACAGCTGTGCCAGAGCGGGTGACTTCTTGCAGCAACTGGCTCATCACAAACGCATTGCGCGGTTCGATGGCACGGGCACGCTCATCCAGTTCGATGGGCGTGTATTGCGACAAAACTTTGCCCAGCGGGTCGGTGACTTTGGAAATCAAATAGGGTTTGACCAAATAGCCCCCATTGGCAAATACCGAATAGCCCAAGGCCACTTGCAAAGGTGTCACTGACCCCGCCCCCAAAGCCATCGTCAAATAAGCCGGATGGCGCTCTGGCTCAAAACCAAAGCGACTGATCCAATTTTGAGCCTCTTTGGGGCCTACCGCTTGCAAAATGCGAATGGACACCATGTTTTTGGATTTGGCCAAAGCGGTTTTGAGCGGCATGATGCCTTCGAATTTACCGTCGTAATTTTTGGGCTCCCACGCTTGGCTGCCGGTCACGCTGGCATCAAAAAACAGTGGCGCATCGTTGACTTGCGTTGCAGCCGTGAAGCCTTTGTCCAGCGCGGCAGAGTAAATAAAGGGCTTGAAGCTCGAGCCCGGTTGACGCCACGCCTGGGTGACATGGTTGAACTTGTTTTTGTCGAAATCAAAACCGCCAACCAGTGAACGGATCGCGCCGTCAGTGGGGTCGAGTGCCACAAACGCGCCTTCAACTTCCGGCAACTGGGTCAAAGACCAATCGCCTTTGGCGTTTTTAGCCACCCGCACGATGGCGCCAGCGCGCAATTTGATATGGGGTGGCGCTTTGTCGGACAGGCCCGATTGCACCGGTTTCAAACCGTCGCCCGTGATTTCTAGCACCTCGCTGTTTTGCCGCATGACACGCACCTTTTTAGGCGCAACTTCCAGCACCACAGCGGCCAGCAAATCACCCTTGTCACCGGCGTCGATCAAGGCCTCGTCGATCGCGTCCTCTTGCTCGCGAGCGTCGCTGGGCAAGGTGATGAATTTTTCGGGGCCACGGTAGACCTGACGTAACTCATAGTCCATGATGCCGCGGCGCAATGCTTGGTAGGCAACCTCTTGGTCATCGGCTTTGATGGTGGTGTACACATTCAGGCCACGGGTGTAACTGTCAGGGCCGTATTGCGCAAACATGAGTTGTCGCGCCATCTCGGCCACGTAGTCGGCATGGGTGGTGTTGGGGGTGGTGACACTGCGGATTTTCAGTTCTTCAACTTTGGCGCTCTGTGCCTGTTCTTTGGTGATAAAGCCGTTTTCTTGCATACGCTCGATGATGTAGAGCTGGCGTGAGCGAGCGCGTTTGGGGTTATTGATGGGGTTGTAGGCCGAGGGTGCTTTGGGCAAACCAGCCAGCATGGCGGCTTCGGCGATGCTCAAGTTTTGAATGGGTTTGCCAAAATAAGTTTCGGCCGCAGCTGCAAACCCGTAAGCACGGTGACCTAAGAAAATTTGGTTCAAATAGATTTCAAAAATCTGGTCTTTGCTGAGCAAGTGCTCGAGCTTGTAGGTGAGCAACAGCTCGTAAATTTTGCGGGTGAACGTTTTTTCAGAAGAGAGGTAGACGTTACGTGCCACTTGCATGGTGATGGTGGAAGCACCTTGGCTTTTGG
Organism: Rickettsia typhi; assembly: GCA_943325485.2. Taxonomy (GTDB): domain Bacteria; phylum Pseudomonadota; class Gammaproteobacteria; order Burkholderiales; family Burkholderiaceae_C; genus Limnohabitans. The sequence continues at coordinate 4,274 of CALPPP020000063.1, read as the reverse complement.
CGCGGCCCACATTGGCCAAGCTGGCACGAGCCAAACCGATGTAGTCCACCCCGCCGTGCTGGTAGAAGCGTGCGTCTTCGATGGACAGCACCGCTTGCTTGACCACATCAGGGATGTCTTTGAAGGGCACCAATTTGCGCCGCTCTTCGCCAAACTCGCCTATCACCTTGCCCTCGGCGGAAAAAACCCGCATCGACAATTTGGGCCGGTAGTCGGCCAAATCGGAGATATCGGGCAACTGGGGATAGGCCATGGCCAGCGCGACACCGACCAGCAAAACCAAGCTTAAAAAACCCGCCACACCCAGGCCTGTGCCCCAGGCAATGAAGCTGCCCAGTACCTGCCACAAGGTGGATTGGGAGGTCTTGGCCGGTTCGGCGCGAGGGCTTTCGGGAGGCTTGGAGGCTGGGGGCATGGGGATGGGGTGCCGCTGGTGGGCGTTCAAGAGAGTAAGTGCATTGTAAAAACTTCGCCAGTCCAGCTTAACCCAAGGCCTTGGGCTCGGATTTACAACCTGCTGCCGTGTTTGAACAGGAGGTTTTATGCACCGACTCTTTCCCCGAACCATACGCCGCAGCTTGGGTGTGGTGGTCCAACCCGATGGCTTGGCCTTGGCCCAAGCCAGCGCTCCCGTCAAGGGGCAGTTGCACATTCAGCGCTGGCATTGGCTGGCTTTGCAAGACGCGCCCAAGACCCACCAAAGCCTGTTGGCGGGATGGCCCGACCCCACTTGGTTGCGCAACGCACGTCACAAAGCCGGTTGTCAGGCACAAGACGCAGCGCTGTCTATTGAAGACGGGCGGCTGCGCCGCTTCAGCTTCACATTGCAAAGTGGCTTGCATCTGCGCGATCAGGTCAAGGCCATCGAGGCAGAACTGACTCGGCAACTGCCTTGGCCTTTGGGCGACACGGTCTGGGACTTTCACACTTTGCCAGCCCCTGACGGTGCGGCCCAAGCGGGACAGACACTGCGTCCCGATTGGCTGATGGCGGCCATGCAAGCGCAAGCACTTCAGCACGTGGAGGTCTTGGCCACGCAGCGTGCTTGGGTGGCGGCTTGCGAGCACTGGTGCCGTGCGGCGGGTCTGTGGTTGATGCGCCTAGAACCTGCATGGCAGGCTGAAGCGCGTTGGCAGCAACAGTCCAGTGTTGTCAGCCGGCAGGCAGTGCAGGGGATGGCGCTGCATTTGCAAGCACGAGCAGGTGGCTTGGCCTTGGGTGTGCTGGCACCATGAGCGCGATCAATTTGGTGCCATGGCGCGAGCGTCAGCGACAAGCGGTGCTGCAGCGCTGGCAAATCGGCGGCTTGCTCGCTGCTGCCACTACCATTGCCATGGTGTTTGGCATTGACCAATGGCTGGCAGACGCCAATGCGGCACATGAGGCAAGCATGTCAGGGCTGCAGCTGGAGCAGCAAGCTTTGCAATCCAAATTGCAAGAAGAGCCGCTGTGGCAACACCGTTACCGCCAAGCACAACAGGTACAGCAGGCTTGGCCGCAATGGCAACAGCAACAATGGCAAGCTTGGCGTTCATGGATGGACTTTTTACGTGTGCCACCGCGCGGCTTGCAACTCAGCCAAGTCCAGTGGCGAGAGGGCCAATGGCAGCTGCAAGTGCGCGCCTTGAACGCTGCGCAGGTGCTGCATTGGCAGGATCAGCTGCAAGCCTATGGCATCAACCTCAGGATGCAGCCCACGCCAGTGTCGAGCCAGTTGTGGCGCTGCCCTCAAGGCCGCTTGTGGCATTTGCATACCTTTGAGCTCAGCTCGCCTAGCCCCCAAGGGCTTCGCTCATGAACCCGCGCTTGACCTTGGGCGCACACTGGTGGCCACAGTGGCGCAGCCATTGGCGGGTCTTACACGCTTGGCCTGTGTCGGCGCAATGCCTGCTGCTCAGCGCATGCGCATTGCTGATGAGCCTATGGCTGAGTTGGCAAGTCTCAGGCCAAGCATGGCTGACATGGTGGCAATCGCAGCAGCGCCAAGAGGCTGCTTTGCTGCAGCTGAAAACCTTGCAAGGACAGCTCAATCAACATCAACAACGCGTTGCAGCCTTGCAGGCGATGCGCCACCCCTCGGGTCAAAATTGGCCAGCATGGGTCAGCATCTCGCAAAGCGCTTCAGACGCTCATCAACAGGGGTCGCGCAATTGGAACGGCAGTTTGCCCAGCCTGTTGCTGGCTTGGCAAGCCTTCGCGGAACATGCACCGCAAGCGAGGGTGAACGCTTTTGAGATCAGCGCAGACAGCGAAAAAGGGTCGTTTGACGCCAAGCCGCACTTGACCCTGCAATTACATACCCAAGATGACGCCGAGCAGGCTCTCAAGCGTTTTGCGGCGTCCAGCACCAAAACAACTTCCTCAACAGCGCTGCTCGATACGCAGAGGCATGAGAGCTTGTTCAATCCTTTTGATGCCGCTGGCTTATCCCAAGGTTTGCCGACACTTGTGCCAATGGCCAGCGCCCAAGCTCGCTTACCCAACGTCGAGTTATCGCAATGGCAATGGGTCGGCGCTTTACGTACAGCAGACAAATCGGGTGCATTGCTTGCGCACGATGGGCAGCTCTACACCTTGAGGCCTGGTCAGGCCTTGGGTGCAAATGGTGGTGAGGTGACAGAGGTTGGCGCCGACCATCTCTGGCTGCGTCAGTGGGTCGCCGATAGCCAAGGGCAGTGGCAAGCGCAAGTAAGCCGTTGGCCGCTCAAGGGGGCACCATGAAGTTGTTCATTCATGCGGTTTTCCCCGTTTGCGTTGGGTTGATGGGCACAACCTATGCTCAGCCACAGACGCTTGCCGATGCGCCACCAGTGTTCAGTGGTGCACCCATGTCGATGGATTTTCCCAAAATTGAATTGCGTACAGCTTTGCAACTGATTGCCGACTTCAGCGGCGTCAACATGGTGGTGTCCGAGAGCGTTAGCGGCACCCTCAGCCTGCGCCTGAGCCAAGTGCCTTGGGACCAAGTGCTGCACACCTTGCTGCAAACCAAGGGTTTGGGTCAACACAGGCTGGGCGACGTGCTGTGGGTCGCGCCTGTGGCGGAATTGGCTGCCAGAGAAAAGGCCGCGCTGGAGAGTCGCGTCGCAATGCAAGCGCTAGAACCCGTGCAAACCCGAGCCTTTGCGCTCAATTACGCCAAAGCACAAGACCTGCTGGTGCCCTTGCTCAGCAGCAACGGCGTGGTCAGCAACAATCCCGCACCGCGTTTGCTGAGTGGGCGTGGTTCAGCCCTGGTCGACGTGCGAACCAACCAGCTGTTTGTCACCGATGTGGCCGACAGGTTGGCACAGGTTGCATTGTTGATAGAGCGCATTGACATCCCGCAGCGACAGGTGCTGATTGAGGCGCGCATCATCGAAGCCTCAGACAGTTTTTCCAGAAGTTTGGGTGTGCGCTTGAGTCGCGGCGACAACAACACACGGTTGCTGAATTTGCCTGCCATGGGTTTGCAAGGCCAAGATACCGCTACCTTGGCGCTGACATTGTTTGACCCTGCCCGAACGCTTAGGTTGTCTATGGAGTTGTCTGCGCTGGAGGCTGAGGGCTTGGGTAAGGTGGTGGCCAGCCCGCGCTTGGTCACAGCGGACCAAGCCAAGGCGGTGATCGAGCAGGGTACAGAGTTGCCCTACCAAGTCTCGGCGGGCAATGGCGCGACTTCTATTGCATTTCGCAAAGCCAATTTGCGCTTGGAGGTCACGCCACGCATCACCCCCGAGGGCAGCATCACCATGGACTTGGATGTGCACAAAGACAGCGTGGGTCAAAGCACGCCTGCTGGCTTTGCCATCGATACCAAGCATGTCAGCACCCAAGTGCGGGTCGACGATGGCGGCACGGTGATGATTGGCGGTATTTTTGAGACCAGCGACAACCAAAACTTGGCAGGCGTTCCGGGCTTGCGCGAATTACCCGGCGTTGGTTGGCTGTTTGGCAACCGCAGCAGCAAGCGCAGCAAGCAAGAGTTGCTGATATTCCTAAGCCCTAAAATGCTCTTGCAACGTGCTTTAGCACCGTGAGGAAGTATTTATTGTGTTGGCCTTGGTGGGTATGCCCGGCAGTGGCAAGTCAACAGTTGGGCGGCAAATTGCCCGCCGGATTGGTTGCGACTTCATCGACTCCGATCAGGTCATCGAGCAACGCTTGGGTTGCAGCATCAAAGAATATTTTGAGCGCCAAGGCGAAGCCGCTTTTCGTGACGTAGAGAGCCAAACCTTGGAAGACATCACCCGCCAAGCGGGAGGTGTGCTCGCCACGGGTGGCGGCGCGGTGTT
>CALPPP020000062.1 GCA_943325485.2 Rickettsia typhi | reverse complement strand
TCATTGCGAGGAGCTGTCATTGCGAGGAGCGTAGCGACGAAGCAAACTGACGAAGCAAACCAGATTGCTTCACTTCGTTAGCAATGACGCTCCATTCTTTGCAATGAAGACCCGTTTTTCACAAATGACATCCTTCGTTGCTAATGACGGCTTGAGGTAACTCCATCACATTGCAAAGAGATTAGCAAGAGACTAAACTTTCACCCATGAACGCTACAAACTTCGACTCCCTCAGCTACGCCAACCGGCTGAAGGCCGCTGGCATGGATGCGGGTTTGGCTGAAGTTCAAGCCAGCGCCATGAGCGAAGTCATCCATGGTCATTTCCAAACCCTCAGCACCAAGCAAGAAGTGCAACAACTCGGTCACGATTTGCGAAAAGACATGCAGTTACTGGAGCAGCGCATGGTCATCAAACTCGGCAGCCTCATGGTCTTGGCCATTGGTGTCGTGGCCACCGTGGTCAAGCTTATTTAAAGCACCAGCAAAGCCCTGAAGTCGTTCACATTGGTGTGGGTGGGGCCGCTCACCACCAGGTTTCCCAAAGCCTCAAAAAACCGATAGCTGTCATTGCGGTCCAAATAGGCCGAGGGCTTCAAGCCCAAGACTTCTGCGCGTGAAAGTGTGTCTGGCATCACCAAGGCACCGGCGTTGTCTTCCACACCATCAATGCCGTCGGTATCTGCCGCCAGTCCCCATACACCTGCTTGGCCTTGCAAAGCCAGCGCCAGCCCTAGGCAAAATTCTCCAGCGCGCCCACCTTTGCCACGTGGCACACCTGGCGCTTGGGGTCGCACCGACACCGTGGTCTCACCCCCACTCAAAATCACACAGGGCTTGTGAAACGGCCCCTCGCCTTTGGCGGCAGCACGTGCCAAAGCAGCGTGTACCTTGCCCACTTCACGCGACTCGCCTTCCATTTCATCTGACAGGATGTAGGCGTTGAGCCCCGCCTGACGTGCCACTTCAGCAGCGGCTTGCAGTGATTGCTGAGGTGTCGCCAGCATCTTCACGCTATGGCCCTGAAACACCGCATCCGATGGTTTAGGGGTTTCCAAGTCGCCTGAGCGCAAGCCCGCCAGCACCACCTCGGGCAAGCCAATGCGGTAACGCTCCACGATGGCGAGTGCTTGGGCGCAGGTACTGGCGTCGGGGACTGTCGGGCCACTGGCAATCACCGCAGGATCGTCGCCGGGCACATCGCTGATGGTCAGCGTCACCACTTGAGCGGGATGACAAGCCGCCGCCAAGCGGCCGCCCTTGATACGCGAGAGGTGTTTGCGCAGCGTGTTCATCTCCAAAATATTCGCACCACTCTCCAAGAGTTCGCGGTTGATGCGCTGCTTGTCTGCCAAAGTCAGGCCCTCGGCAGGCAGGGTCAGCAAGGCAGAGCCGCCGCCTGAGACCAAACAAATCACCAAATCATCCGCGCTCAAGCCTTGGCACAAAGCCATCATGCGCTGAGAAGCCAGCAGCCCAGCTTCGTCAGGCACGGGATGCGCCGCCTCAACCACCTCGATGCGCTGCGCCAAACCCGCAGGACGCGGCGGCGTATGGTGGTAGCGGGTCACGACCAAACCCGCCATGGGTGCGTCTTGTGGCCACAAAGCATCCAGGGCATGGGCCATGGCGCCAGCAGCCTTGCCGGCGCCCAACACCACAGTGCGGCCACGCGGTACGGCTGGCAAACAAGCAGGCATGTTCAACAAGGGCTGGGCACGAGCCACCGCTGCGTCAAACAATTGGCGCAAAAACTGCGCGGGATCTTGGGCGTGAAAAGGGGTAGAAGCCATGGCGGGCGAGCATATCGCATTGCTCAAGTTCGAGCGGCTCAGGTCGATTCACAGTTACCCTAAGCGAGAGAACACACCATGGCCACTGTTGACTTCAAAAAATACCTGCAATCTGACACATCGGAAAACGAAGACCTGTGGGTTTGGGTGGCGTTTGTGGTGTTTTTCCCTGTGGTGATTTTTTGGTACACGGGTCGCATGTTGACCAAAGGCGTTGAAGCTGCGAACGACCAAATGGCGACGAACGCCAGACGACAAATGATTCGCGACAACCACCTAGAAGAAGAAAAAGGTTTGCGTCGCTTGAAAATGCAAAAAGAGCATCAGGCCTATTTGGCAGAGCGTGAAAAACGCTTGCAAGCCTACGAAAAGCAACTCAGGGCTGCGCCCCCGCCTCAAACCAGCGTGCCAGCGCTTGACGCTCCTGCGGCGTGATACCAGTGGCGTTGTTCATCGGCATTTGCTGCAACACCACCACCTGCTGATACACCGCTTGCGCATGGGTGCGCAAAGCCTCGGGGGAATCGAGTCGCAGGTTTTTCATTTGCACCTGAGGTCCATGGCAAGACACGCACCGCTGCTCCACGATGGCTTGCACCTGCGCAAAACTGACCGGCGCTTGCGAGCCCGACGACACAGGGACCGGTTGCAAAGCCACCACCACACCCACGATCAACACCACACCCACAGCTGCAAAAGGCCAAGGGTTGGCCGCGCGTTGCAAATGCCAAGCATGGCGTTGCACAAAAAACTGCCGAATCAGCGCACCCGCCACCATCAACACAAGCAGCAGCAACCACCGCTTGGGATGCGAGGTCAGAAAACCATAGTGGTTGGAGAGCATGGCAAACACCACCGGCAAGGTGAAATAGGTGTTGTGCACGCTGCGCTGCTTGCCGCGCTGCCCGTGGATGGCCAAGGCTTGGGCATCGACTGGCTGGCCCGAGGTCATGGCCGCCACCACTTTGCGCTGCCCCGGAATGATCCACACCAAGACATTGGCACTCATGGCAGTGGCCATCATGGCGCCCACCAGCAAAAACGCTGCACGTCCGGCGAACAATTGGTTGGTGCCCCAACACGCCAGCGCCAGCGTCAACAGCATGACAGCGCCTATCCACACCTCCCCGTTGCGGCGAAACCCAACCCAGCGACAGGTGAGGTCGTAGACCAACCAAAACACCGCGAGCAGCGCCACCGCTGTAGCCCCCGCTGAAACAGGTGCCCAATTCAACACGGTTTTATCAATCAAAAACGTATTGGCGTTCCACAGGTACAGCACGCAAAACAAGGCAAACCCACTCAGCCAGGTGCTGTAGCTTTCCCAGTAAAACCAATGCAATTTGCCGTGTATGCGCCCCGGTTGGCCAAGGTACTTTTGCGGGTTGTAAAAGCCCCCGCCATGCACCGCCCACATCTCGCCGCCCACGCCTTTGGCTTGCAAAGCCTCATCCTCGGGGGGAATCAGGTTGCTGTCCAAAAACACAAAGTAAAACGACGAGCCAATCCATGCGATCGCGGTGATGACATGCACCCAGCGCAACAGCAGATTCGCCCACTCCAACAAATAAGTTTCCATAAAGAGATATTAATCGGGGTCAGATCCCAATTAATTAATTGGGATCTGACCCCGATTGTTCCGATTGTTTTAACAGTTGCGCCGCCACAGCCACGGCAATGACTTCGGGTTGCTTACCGCTGATGCCAGGCACGCCAATGGGGCAGGTGATGCGCTGAATTTCCTCTTCAGCAAAGCCCTTCTCCCGCAAGCGGTGCTGAAACGTGGCCCACTTGGTGGCGCTGCCGATCAAACCAATAAAAGGCAAGTCATCCCGCACACGTAAGCGCTGCAAACACGCGGCCACCACGTCCAGGTCTTGGGCATGGCTGAAGCTCATGATCAGCACCTGACTGTGCGGCAGCAAATCCGCCACCGCCGCTTGCACAGGGTCGCTGTGCTCGCACACCACCTGCTCGGGCAGGCCGCGGGGAAACACCTCGTCGCGGCTGTCAATCCAGCGTACTGCAAATGGCAGTCGCGACAGCACATCGACCAGCGCTCTTCCCACATGCCCACCGCCAAACAAGGCAACAGGCCTCAACATCGGCAGCAAGCGCTGTTGCAAAACCGGCAAGTCTTTGGCCGAGATGGCTTCAAAACTCAACTCCACCGCGCCTCCGCAGCACTGACCCAAGCTCGGACCCAAAGCCACTCTTTGCTGTGGCGGCAGCACAGCCAAGCCTTGCAGCGCCTGACGCGATTGGGCCATCGCCTGCCATTCGAGTTGCCCGCCGCCAACGGTGCCAAGCTCGCCCCGTGCAAAAACCACCATCCAAGCACCTTCCTCGCGGGGAACCGAGCCATGCGCGGCCGCTACCGTGACCAAAACCGCCGGCTCTGTTGCCAATCGCTGAGTCAAAGGAGCAAGCAGGTTCACACTCGACCTCGGGTAATCATGGTTGTCAAATTCAGTCATTGGTCGCAGAGTATGCCTTCACCCTTTATGAATGGGAAAAGCCATGCGGTTTGGGTTGATCGGTCAATCTTTGCTCATCACCCTGGCGATGGTGGTTGCGGCTTGTTCCACCAAGCCCATCCCTTCACCTGCTCCGGTCACTGAGCCTTCGGTACCGGCCCAAGCGCCCGACGCCAAGCCCGCTGAGCTTGCTTCTGAACCCAGCAACATTGGGACAAACAAGCCTGGCGCCGTTGAGCCTGATGTCAGCAGCAAAAACAAAGACCCGGAACCCTTAGTCACCAACGACACGCTGTCGTCTGCTCGAAACAGTGCCGACTACCGTAAAGATGCCGCTCATCATATTTACCGACGCCTGCCCGACAAAATCTACAAAGGCAAGTTGCCACCCATGCTCAAAGCCGTGGTGGTGGTGGATATCCATATTGAGCCCTCCGGACAGGTAGGGCGCATCGATTGGGTCCGTGTGCCCAAACATACGCCAGAGGTAAAGCTCGATATTGAGCAAGCCATCCGACAGTCCGCGCCATTTCCAGCGCCAAAGTACCTCAAGCAAGTCAGTTTCACCGAAACATGGCTGTGGCACCGCAGTGGGCGCTTTCAGCTCGATACCCTCACCGAGGGACAACTCTGAAGGGCTTTAAGAACCCCGGTAGGTCGAGTAACTCCAAGGGCTGACCAACAGCGGCACATGGTAGTGCTGGGACACATCGGCAATACCAAAGTCCAAGCTCACCGCATCCAAAAATGCCGGTTCAGGCAAGGCCACGCCCCGCGACACAAAATAAGCTTTGACTTCAAACACCAAGCGGTAGGTGCCGACTTGCAAATGTGCGTTATCCAACAGCGGCCCGCCTTCATGCCGGCCATCGGCATTCAGCACAAAGCGTTTGATCAATCGTGTGTCTGCCCCCTGTGTGGCGAACAAAGCCACCGCCATGCCAGCAGCAGGGCAACCGTGCATGGTGTCCAAAACATGTGTGCTCAATCCCATGGTTTATCGGCAAAGTTATAGTTGATTGATCCAGTGTAGCCGCCTCCCCCACCTTGTCCATGACCCCAGACTCAGCCCACGCAGCCATCGACCACCTTAACGCCGCCAGCCACGGCGATGCTTTGCAATGGCTGGAAGGCATTTACGAACACTCGCCTTGGGTCGCAGAAAAGGCTTTGCAGCTGCGCCCCTTTCGCAGCTTGGCGCATCTGAAGTGGGCCTTGGCACAGGTGGTCAGCAGTGCGCCTGCCGAGCAACAACTGGCCTTGGTTCGCGCCCACCCTGTGTTGGCCCCCAAACCTGCGCCGGGCCTCACGGCTTCCTCCCACCAAGAGCAGCAAAGTGCTGGTTTGTGGCAATGCACACCTGCACAAGCGCAACAGCTACAACAACTCAACGCCGCCTACCAACAACACTTTGGCTGGCCCTTCATCGTGGCGGTCAAAGGGCCACGCGGCAATGGCTTAGGGCCGCAAGCGATATTGGACGCCTTAGAGCGTCGCTTACGCGCATCCCACACGCATGAATTGCAAGAATGTCTTCGCCAAATTCACCGCATCGCCGAGCTGCGCCTGAACCATCGCTGCAAGGCTCAGCCAACGTTGGGTGAAGAAGTGTGGGACTGGCATGAATGGTTGGCGCAATTCAGCGATGAGGGCTTTGCCGAGCGTGGTGAACTCAGCGTGAGCTACCTCAGCCCCGCTCACCTTGCGTGTGCGCAAACCCTGAAGTTGGGCATGCAAGCCTGTGGTTTTGATGAGGTGGTCATCGACGCCGTGGGCAATGTGGTCGGGCGTTACCACCCGGCTCATTCAGGCGGCAAATACCTGCTGAGCGGCAGTCATTACGACACGGTGCGTAACGGCGGAAAGTACGATGGACGCTTAGGGTTTTTTGTGCCCATGGCCTGTGTGCGGGAACTTGCCCGTGCCAAGCGGCGCTTGTCAGTGGGCATTGAAGTGGTGGCCTTTGCAGAGGAAGAAGGCGTTCGCTACAAAGCCACGTTTTTGGCGTCAGCCGCACTGACAGGTCATTTTCAAAATGCTTGGCTAGAGCAAACCGACAAAGATGGCATCAGCATGCGACAAGCCATGCAACACGCTGGCTTGAATCCCAAAGACATCCCTGCGCTGAAGCGCGATGCGTCCCGCTATGTGGGTTTCATCGAGGTACATATCGAACAAGGCCCTGTGTTGCACAGCATCAACATGCCACTGGGCATCGTGACCTCCATCAATGGCAGCCGTCGGTACATCGGCGAAATCACCGGTAACGCCAGCCATGCGGGCACCACGCCCATGGGTCAGCGCCAAGATGCCGCTGCCGCCTTGGCCGAATGGTCGGTGTACCTTGAACAACGTGCAACCCTTGACGGCGATTCTGTCGCCACCATTGGCATGTTGAATGTGCCCAATGGCTCGGTCAATGTGGTGCCAGGGCGTTGCAGCTTCAGCTTGGATATGCGTGCACCCACTGACGCGCAACGTGATGCACTCGCCGAAGATGTTTTGCAATCCCTTGCGCGTATTTGCCAAGCTCGGGGCCTGCGCTTTAGCCATGAAGAAACCGTGCGAGCAGCGGCCGCACCCAGCGATCCGCGCTTACAACAAGCTTGGGAGCGTGCAGTTTCTTCTTTGGGTATTCCCTTACACCACCTGCCCAGCGGTGCTGGCCACGATGCCATGCAATTGCACCGCATCATGCCGCAAGCCATGCTGTTTGTTCGGGGCGAAAACCAAGGAATCAGCATGGCTTGCGGCATGATGCGGTGCAATTGCATGGCATCGTGTCCAGCACC
>CALPPP020000061.1 GCA_943325485.2 Rickettsia typhi | reverse complement strand
TGGGCGGTGCCACACGCAGCGCAGCCTGGATGCAAATATTGGCAGATGTGTGGAACAAGCCGGTGGTGGCCCACCGTGACAGCACCTATTTACCCTGCGTGGGGGCTGCAGCGACCGCCGCCGTGAGTTTGGGATGGGCAGGTTCTAGCGCAGAGTTTTTGCAAGCGCTGGTGCGAACCGATACCTCAACCTGGCAACCCGATCCTGCATGTGTCCCCATCATGCAAGCCAAGTCGCTGGCCCTGCGCCGCTGGCAACAGTTGTTGTCAGGCCGTTAAATCCCGCCCTTTGGTTTCTGGCAAAAACAGCACGGTCAAGAGCACCAGTGCGTAAGCGCCTCCGGCAAACACCCCAATCGCCATGCCCAGCCCTTGGCTGGCAGACAAATAGCCGACCAAGGTAGGAAACAGTGCGCCGATGCCACGACCGAAGTTGTAGGCAAATCCTTGACCGGTGGCGCGTACTGAGGAGGGAAACAGTTCTGTCAGGTAAGCGCCTATGCCGCTGAAAATACCCGAGGCGGCAAAGCCCAGCGGAAAACCCACAAACAGCATTTCGGTGTTGGTCAATTCAATTTGGGTATAGGCATAGACGCTCACCCCCGACAACACGGCGAACAAAAACAAATTGGCCTTGCGGCCAAAGCGGTCGGTGAAATACGCGCCACTGATATAGCCAATGAACGAGCCCACGATGATGACCGACAAATACGCCCCCGTGCCAATCACGCTCAGGTGGCGTTCGGTTTTCAAGAAGGTGGGCAGCCAAGTCATGACCGCGTAATAGCCGCCTTGCACACCGGTACACAGCAAGGCCGACAGCAAGGTGGTTTTCAGCAAAGCGGGGGAAAAAATAGCCCAAGGTGACACCCTGGTGATGTTGTCATCGTTGGCAGCGCGGCTTTGGGTGTACACCTCGGGTTCAGGCACATGGCGGCGGATATAGATGACCAGCAAGGAGGGGAGCACCGAGAACCAAAACAGCGAGCGCCAAGCCCATTCCTCGGGCAACCAACTGAAGGCCAAGGTGTAGAGCAGAGCGGCGACGCCCCAGCCCACGGCCCAGCCGCTTTGTACCGTGCCCACAGCGCGTCCACGGTACTTGGCGCGAACAATTTCACCCATCAGCACCGAGCCCACCGCCCATTCGCCGCCAAAGCCCAAACCTTGGAGTGCACGCAGCACAAAAACCTGCTCGAAGCTTTGTGCAAAACCAATGAGGAAAGTACATACCGAAAACCACAGAATGGTGATTTGCAAAATTCGCACCCGCCCATAGCGGTCGGCCAACATGCCGGCAATCCAGCCGCCCAGCGCTGAAAACAGCAAGGTCACGGTGCCCAGCATGCCGGCTTGGGCTTTATCGATGTGAAAGTAGCCAATCAGCGCGGAGATGACGAAGGTGAATACCATGAAGTCCAGCGCATCCAAGGTCCAACCGGCAAAGGCGGCAACAAAAGTGCGTTTTTCTGGCGGGGAGAGTTCTTTGAACCATTGCATCATGAGCGGCTTTCGTCAGGGATAAAAGGGTTTAGCGCGGGGTCTTGCCTTGATGGTGTTCAGCGCGTAAAAAATCAAAATCTGCACCTTGGTCGGCTTGGTTGACGGATTTCAAGAAAAGTTGTTTGTAGCCTCTGGCGGCAGTGGGCGGGGTGACGGGGTGGGCTTGTTGTCGACGGGCCAGTTCCTCGGGCGACACCATCCATTGCAAACTGCGTTCGGACACGCTCAAGCGGATGCGGTCGCCGGTTTGCACATAGGCCAGCGGTCCGCCCACAGCAGCTTCGGGTGTGACGTGCAGCACCACGGTGCCAAAAGCGGTGCCGCTCATGCGGCCATCCGAGATGCGCACCATGTCCTTCACGCCAGCGCGAGCGAGCTTTTGCGGGATAGGTAAATAGCCGGCCTCAGGCATGCCGGGTGCGCCTTTAGGACCGATGTTTTTAAGCACCAAGATGTCGTGGGCATGCACATCCAATTCGGGGTCGTCAATGCGAGCAGCCAAGTCCGCGCTGTTTTCGAACACCAGCGCGCGGCCTTCGTGCTCCATCAGACGGGGGTCAGCCGCTGATTGCTTGATGATGGCCCCCGCTGGCGCCAAGTTACCGCGCAGCACCGCCATGCCGCCTTGCGGGTAGATGGGGTTGGCCGTTGTGCGGATGACGGTTTGGGGGAAAGCGGCAGGTGCTGCGTCCAGGTTTTCACCCAAGGTTTTACCGGTGACCGTGGGGGCGTCGAGTTTGAGCAAGGGGCGCAATTCGCGCAGCAAAGCCGGCATGCCGCCCGCATGGTGAAAGTCTTCCATGTAATGTTGACCTGAAGGCTTGAGGTCGATCAACACCGGAGTTTCACGCCCCATGCGGTCAAACGCATCGAGGTCTAAATCCAAGCCGACCCGACCGGCCATGGCCGCCAAATGCACCAAGCCATTGGTGGAGCCACCAATCGCCAGCAACACCCGAAGCGCATTTTCAAACGCATCAGCGGTCAGTATCTGCTCGATACCCAGGCGGCTGTGAGCAAGTTGAACGGCTTGTGTGCCCGTCAGTTCGGCCACCCGCATACGGTCGGCGGTGACAGCAGGCGGTGAGGCACCGCCGGGCACCGTCATGCCCAGCGCCTCGGCGATGCAAGCCATGGTACTGGCGGTTCCCATCACCGAACAGGTGCCCACACTGGCCACCAAGCGGTCATTGACCTCGTCTTTTTCAGCCTCATCCACCTCGCCGGCACGGTAGCGTGCCCAGTAGCGGCGGCAGTCGGTGCAAGCGCCCACCCGCTCGCCTCGGTGCGAGCCAGTCAGCATGGAGCCGGTGATGAGTTGGATGGCAGGCAAACCAGCCGAGGCTGCGCCCATGAGCTGCGCTGGCACGGTTTTGTCACAGCCGCCGATCAGCACCACCGCGTCCATGGGCTGGGCACGCAGCATTTCCTCGGTGTCCATCGCCATGAGGTTGCGCAAATACATGCTGGTGGGCGCAGCAAAGCTTTCATGCAAAGAGATGGTGGGGAAGGTCATGGGCAGGCCCCCTGCCAGCAAGATGCCCCGCTCCAAGGCTTCAATCAGCTGCGCCGAATTGCCGTGGCAGGGGTTGTAGGCGCTGGCGGTATTGGCAATCCCGATGACGGGTTTGTCCAGCGCTGCATCGGTGTAGCCTGCACCCTTGATGAAAGCTTTGCGCAAAAACAAAGAAAAACCTGAATCCCCATAAGAGGTGAGCCCTTGGCGAAAACCGCTGGTGTCAGATGGTTTGAAAGGCGAATCGCTCATGGTATTTGGACGGGGTCTTAGGTTGTCGGGTTAGTGCGGACTTCATTCGCGTAGGCACCAAGCGTATCATCTGAGCCAAACTTTCCTAAGGAGATGGCGATGCGTCTTATTTTGAGATCTATCGGGATGGCACTGGCCTTGGCCTGCATGCCCTTGGCCTATGCAGCAGGCTCTTGCAACCCCGTCACCAGCGATGAAGCCCTCAAGGCGGAAGATGCCCGCTATGCGGCGCAAATGGGCGACGATTTTGCCGCCATGGACAAGTTGTTTTCGCCGGCCTTGGTCTATATCCATAGCAGTTCGGTGCTGGACAACAAGGCCTCCTATATTGAATCTATGCGCTCAGGCGCAGTCAAGTACAAGGTGATGCGCCGCTCGGAGGTAACTGTTCGCAACCATGGTTGCATAGCCATCATCAACGGGATTGGCAACTATGACGTGCGGGTGAAAGAGAACGACATGAATGTCGTTTTGCGTTTCACCAGCATTTGGCAGAAAACCGATGCCGGTTTGCAATTTGTGTCTTGGCAATCGACAAGGATGCCCTGAGATGCGCTATTTGCACACCATGGTGCGGGTCTCGGATGTAGAGGCCTCTTTGAAGTTTTACCGTGATGCTTTGGGACTTGAAGTGATTCGCCACAAAGACGTCCCTTCAGGGCGTTTCACCTTGGTGTTTTTGGCCGCCCCTGGTGACCACAGCGCCCAAGTGGAACTCACCCACAACTGGGATCCCGAAGTCTTGCAAGGTGGTCGCAATTTTGGGCATTTGGCTTATGCGGTGGACAACATCTACGCCAGTTGCGAGCGTTTGCAGCAACATGGCGTGACGATTTTGCGTCCACCCCGCGATGGCTATATGGCTTTTGTGCGTTCCCCTGACGGCGTTTCTGTGGAGTTGCTGCAAGCCAACGCGCCACTGCCACCCGCAGAGCCTTGGGCTTCCATGCCCAATGTCGGGCAATGGTAGAGCTAGCGGCCCAAGCTGCTGCTCGGCAACTGTTGACTGCGTGGCAAGCCCCGCATCAAATTGAAGCGCTCAACCCCAGCGTGCGTCCCCAAACCCGAGGCGAGGGCTACGCGGTTCAGCAAGCCTTGTTTGAAGCCACCGGCGACAAAGCCATAGGCTGGAAGATTGCCGCCACCAGCACGGCTGGCCAAGCACACATTGGTGTCAGCGGTCCCTTGGCGGGACGTTTGCTGGCTTCGCGTTGCTTGGCGGATGGTGCGACGGTCTCCATGCGTGGCAATGTCATGCATGTCATCGAAGCCGAATTTGCTTTTTGCATGGGTGCGGATGTGCTGGCTGTGGGCGATGCGCCTTTGACCGTTCAACAGGTCATGGCGCAGGTGGCTGAACTGCATCTGGCAATTGAAATCCCCAACTCCCGTTACCAAGACTTTGTGACCGCAGGTGAAGCGCAGCTGATTGCCGACTTTGCCTGTGCCAGCCACATGGTGCTCGGGTCCGCAGTGACGACCGACTGGCGCAACCTGGACCTGGCCGCCCAAGCAGTGCAGGTCAGCCGAGGCGGCGAGGTGGTGGCGCAGGGAAAAGGCTCTAATGCACTGGGCGACCCCCGTGTGGCGCTCACCTGGCTAGCCAATGAGCTGATAAGCCATGGCATGTGCCTGCGCCAAGGCGAGGTGGTCATCACCGGAACCTGTGTGGTGCCCGTGCCGGTTGAGGAAGGTCAGCAACTGGCTGCACAGTTTCCCGGTTTGGGCGAGGTTTCAGTTGCCATCGTGTCGTGACTGAACCTGAAGCCTTCGATCCCGAGCTGTTGTCGCAGGTGGCTGCCTTGCCCCCTTTGCCTGGGGTCTACCGTTATTACGACGCCGAGGGACAGGTCTTGTATGTGGGCAAGGCCAACCACCTTAAAAAACGCGTCAGCAGCTACTTTCAAAAAAGCCATGGCGGCACGCGTATCGGCCATATGGTCGGCAAGATTGCCCGTCTGGAAACCACGGTGGTGCGCTCCGAGGCCGAGGCCTTGCTGCTGGAAAACAACCTCATCAAGACCCTCAAGCCGCGCTACAACATTTTGTTTCGCGACGACAAAAGTTACCCCTATTTGAAAATCACCCGTGCCCAACAAGGCCCCCCCGATGCTTTGGGTCATCCCCATCCCAAAGCTGCGCCCAGGGTGGTGTACTACCGTGGTGCAGTGGACAAGCACCATGATTACTTTGGCCCTTACCCCAGTGTGTGGGCGGTGCGTGAAGCCATTCAGTTGATTCAAAAAGTGTTTCGCTTGCGCACCTGCGAGGACACGGTGTTTCGCAACCGCCACCGGCCCTGTTTGCTGCACCAGATCAAGCGCTGCTCGGCACCCTGCGTGGGCATGGTCAGTCTGGAGGACTACCAACGCGATGTGCAAAGTGCCTGTGAACTGCTGCAAGGCCACACCCAAGACGTGATGCAGTCGCTCGAGAAGCGCATGTTGGCCCACGCTGAATGCTTGGCGTTTGAACAAGCTGCCGAGGTGCGCAACCAAATCAGCGCCTTGTCCAAGGTGCTGCACCAGCAAGCCGTGGACACAGTGGACGACCGCGACGTGGACATCTTGGCGGTGGTGGCGCAAGGGGGCAAAGCTTGCGTCAATTTGGCCATGGTGCGTGGTGGTCGCCATTTGGGCGACAGCCCTTACTTTCCCACCCATGCCGAGGGTGCAGAACCTGTGGAGGTGCTCGAGGCGTTTTTAGGGCAGCACTATGTGGAAGTGCCGCTGCCTCCTACCCTGATCACCAACCATGCGGTGGACAAAGAGTTGGTGGCTGCCTTGACTGCGCAGACTGGCGTGAAATTGCATGTCATCCACCAACCCCGTGAGCAGCGCAAGGTGTGGCTGGAGATGGCGCAACAAAACGCTGCCTTGAAGCTGGCTCGCTTGCTGGCCGAGGAAGGCTCGCAACAGTCACGTACCCGTGCCTTGGTAGATGCGCTGGACATGGCAGTGGAAGACTTGGACAGCCTGCGTATCGAGTGTTTTGACATTTCGCATACGGCGGGCGAGGCCACCCAGGCCTCCTGCGTGGTGTTTCACCACCACAAAATGCAGGCCAGTGAATACCGCCGCTACAACATCGAGGGCATCACCGGTGGCGACGATTACGCCGCCATGCGCCAAGTGCTGACGCGCCGCTACAGCAAGCTGGCTGAAGCCGTTCGTTTGGGTGAAGCCAAGTTTCCCGACTTGGTGCTGATTGACGGCGGCAAAGGCCAAATCAGCATGGCCCGTGAAGTGTTTGTGGCGCTGGATTTGGATGTATCTCGCTTGGTGGGCGTGGAAAAAGGCGAGGGCCGCAAGGTCGGCTTGGAAGAACTGGTGTTTGCCGATGAACGCCCCAAACTCAGCTTGCCAGCGGATTCGTCAGCGCTGATGTTGGTGGCGCAAATCCGCGACGAGGCGCACCGTTTTGCCATCACCGGTATGCGGGCCAAGCGAGCCAAGGTACGCACAGGCGGAAGTAGCTTGGAAGACATCCCTGGCGTTGGACCCAAAAAACGGGCCAAGTTGCTGCAACGCTTTGGTGGGGTGAGGGGTGTGGCTGACGCCAGTGTGCAGGACCTGTGTACCGTCGAGGGCATTTCCCCTGAGCTTGCCCAAGCCATTTACGCTTCGCTCAGATAGCGTCATCGCGAGGCCGAAGGCCGAAGCGATCTATGTCAAGTAAATAATTCCAGCAAGCGGTCTAAACCACCTTGGTCAATCGCCACATGGGCAGCTTCACGAACTTTGGGTTTGGCGTGATAAGCCACAGACAGCCCCGCCACCGACATCATGGGCAGGTCATTCGCCCCATCTCCCATGGCGATGGCTTGCTGAGGAGATATACCTAGAGCTTCACAAGTGGCCAGCAACATCCGGCGCTTTTCTT
>CALPPP020000060.1 GCA_943325485.2 Rickettsia typhi | reverse complement strand
GGTGGCGTTTACGCCTTGACCGTACCCGAATCGCCCTACCGCTGCCCCCCTGGCCCCTATGAACGCGCCAGCCAAGTGGCCCACTACTTCAAGCAAGCCAAGCCCAAGTCCAAAGTGCTTATCTTGGACGCCAACCCAGATGTGACGTCCAAAGGACCTTTGTTCAAAAAGTTCTGGTCTGAAAACTACAAAGACATCATCGAGTTCCGCCCCAACCACAAAGTCACCGGTGTCGATGGGCAAGCAGGACTTATCAAGTTTGACGTCCAAGAAAACGTGCGTGCAAACGTGTTGAACGTCTTGCCCGATATGCGTGCCGGCAGCATTGCTGTGCAAAATGGCTTAGCCACTGCAAACAAACGTTGGTGCGGTGTGAACTATTTGACGTTTGAATCAACGGTGGCCAAAGACATCCATATCTTGGGTGACGCCATGTTGGCCGCTCCTGCGATGCCCAAATCCGGACACATGGCAAACTCGCATGCCAAAGTAGCTGCTGCGGCCATCGTGGCGCAACTCAGTGGGCTGGAGATCAACCCAGCACCCTTTTTGACCAACACCTGCTACAGCTATGTGAGTGACAACATGGTGGTTC
Organism: Rickettsia typhi; assembly: GCA_943325485.2. Lineage (GTDB taxonomy): Bacteria > Pseudomonadota > Gammaproteobacteria > Burkholderiales > Burkholderiaceae_C > Limnohabitans. The sequence goes on along the minus strand of CALPPP020000060.1, from coordinate 6,574 downwards.
ATGTGGCTTCGGTGCATCAGTTCAATGTGGACGAAAAAACCTACAAGACAGTGCCTGGCTCGGGAGGTGTTTCTGCTGAAGCCAATACTTTGGAAGCCACCTACGCATGGAATTGGGCCCAAAATATTTGGGCTGACAGCTTGCTTTAAAGCAAGCCAGCGGCTTGGTAGGCAAGCCGACCATCTACCAAGGTGACAAGAACCTGTGCCGTCATTTCGCTGCCACTTAAATCAAACGCAAAAGGCGTGTGTTTGCATTGGCTTTGAAGATTTTCAGGCAGTACTTGCCAACTTGCTTTGGGGTTGAGCACGCACACATCAGCGGGGGCTCCAACGGTCAAACTGCCGCGATCAGTCAACCCTAAAAGCGCGGCAGGTGCACTGGTAACTACCTGCAAGGCACGCAGTGTGTTCACCTGACTTTGAGCCGCCCATTTCAAACTGGCGCTGAGCAACAACTCCAAACCTGTGGCACCTGGTTCAGCTTGCGCAAAAGGCAAGGCCTTGGCGTCACCTTCGACAGGCGTATGGTCTGAAACCAAGATATCGATGGTGCCATCGGCCAAACCCTGTTGCAGGGCTTCACGGTCGCGCTGCTGCCTAAGAGGCGGGGTCAATCGTGCTCTTGTATCGAAGTAGCCAATGTCCGCATCTGTGAAGTGCAGGTTGTGGATACTGACATCGCAAGTCAAGGGCAGCCCTTCAGCTTTGGCGGAGCGAACCAAGGCCACACCGGCTGCACTTGAGAGTTTGCTGATATGAATCCGCGCACCTGTCATGCGCATGAGATCAATATACGTATTCAGTGCAATGGTCTCAGCGGCCACTGGCACACCACTCAAACCCATACGGGTTGCCAAGGGTCCGCTGGCGACAATGCCCTTACCCAAGTAGCTGTCTTGCGCCCTGAGCCAAACACCATAGCCAAAGGTCGAGGCATATTGCATGGCACGTTGCAGGTTTTGGGTATTTGCAATGGCGAACTCTGCTTGCGTAAAGCCGACACACCCCGCTTGGGTCAACTCAACCATGGGTGTCAAAACCTCACCCTCAAGACCACGCGTCAACGCGCCTAGTGGGAAAACATTGGCCAAATGCAGACGCTTGGCACGAAACTGCAACATCTCTACCAAACCGGGTTCATCCAGCACGGGTTGGGTGTCTGGCAAACACACCACACTGGTAACACCGCCGGCAACCGCTGCAGTTAACTCACTTTGGAGCATGCCTTCGTGTTCATGGCCCGGTTCGCCTAGTCGAGCACAGGCGTCCACCAAGCCAGGAATGACCCAGCAGTTGGATGCGTCAATGGATTTGTCTGCATGGAAGTCTTTGGAGACTTGACCTATGGAGACCACTTTGCCGTCTGCGATAGCCAAATCTGCCTTGGCGTCAAAGCCACTTGCGGGATCCATCAAATGGCCGTTTTGAATCAAAATTCTCATGCATCATTCCCCGCAACGATAGACATGACAGCCATACGCACAGCAATGCCGAATGTCACCTGATTCAGAATCACACTTTGTGGGCCGTCCACCACCGCAGATTCAATTTCAACACCTCGGTTGATGGGTCCTGGATGCATAACGATGGCGTCGGGCTTGGCGGCTTGCAGCCTAGCGGTTGTCAAGCCAAAATTTTTGAAATACTCCTGACTAGAGGGAAGCAATGCACCATTCATGCGCTCGTTTTGCAAGCGCAAGGCAATGACCACATCACAGTCACGAATGCCTTCTTCTAGCTTGTAAAAAACCTTCACGCCAAGTTGCGACAGGTCAGAAGGAATCAAGGTGCGCGGCCCCACCACGCGAACCTCTGCACAACCCAAGGTGGTGAATGCATGAATATCTGAACGCGCTACACGAGAGTGCAAAACATCCCCCACGATCGCCACACGAAGGTTAGAAAAATCTTTTTTGAAATGACGAATGGTGTACGCATCCAGCAAACCTTGGGTGGGGTGTGCATGGCGTCCGTCTCCTGCGTTGACAACATGCACATGGGGGGCAACATGCTCAGCAATCAGATAGGGGGCGCCAGACTCGCTATGGCGCACCACAAAAATATCAGCAGCCATTGCACTCAAGTTAGCAATGGTGTCGAGCAAGGTCTCGCCCTTGCTGGCTGAAGAACGGGCGATATCCAGATTAAACACATCCGCGCTGAGTCTTTTGGCGGCAATTTCAAACGTGGTGCGTGTGCGTGTGCTGTTTTCAAAAAACAAATTGAAGACCGACTTGCCGCGCAAAAGAGGAACTTTTTTGACATCTCTATCGCTCACCGAGACAAACTGTGTAGCGGCATCCAATATATGGGTCAGGATGTCGCGCGACAACCCTTCGGTGGAAAGCAAATGGATGAGCTCGCCATTTTTGTTCAGTTGGGGGTTGCGTTTGTACAGCATGGGCTAGCCTTCTAATGAAAACGCAAATTGGCCTTGACTGTCTTTCTTCAAGCGCAAGGTTTGCTCTGCAGGCAAAGTCACATGGGTCACTGCAACATCAGCCTGAATGGGCAACTCACGTCCAACGCGATCTACCAACACCGCCAGATGAATTGCTTTGGGGCGACCGTAGTCAAACAGCTCATTGACCACAGCGCGTATGGTGCGGCCAGTGAAAAGTACATCGTCGATCAACCAAATGACGGCACCTTCGACCTCAAAAGGCAATTTGGTGGCAAGGCTTTCTGCCATGCCTCGCTTGGAAAAATCATCTCTGTGTAAAGAGGAAGACACGATGCCAAAGGGAACTTGTCGACTCAAGTCACGCTGCAAACGTTCTGCCAACCAAGCTCCCCCAGTGGTGATACCTACCAAATGTGCATCAGGGGCGAGCTTTGATTGCAAGCTCAACAATAACTGCTGGTACAGCGCTTGTGCGTCAAGAGATGGAAATCCAGTGTTCATGGGTTCAAGCTTCGCAGAAATTGATCCAAAATGACACATGCAGAAGCCGCATCCACATCTGTTGCGCCTTGGCTACGCGCCTCGGTGGTTGAATAGCGTTCATCTACCTCAAAGACTGGCAGGTTGTAACGCCCACGCAGTTGCCTTGCAAATTTTTGTGCATGAAGGGTGTTTTCATGCGCAGCACCGTCGGGGTGGTAAGGCACACCCACGACCAAAGCGTCAGGTTGCCATTCATCGATATGCTTGGTGATGGACGCCCAACGTACCTGGCCCGAGCCGTGGACGGTACCTTGCGGCTTGGCTTGACCGATGATGCGAGAAGCATAGGCCACGCCGGTACGTTGTAGTCCAAAGTCAAAAGCCAAAAAAGAGTGCAACTCGGTTGCTGCGGTTGGGGACACCGCCAGACTCACGCGTGACCCGCCTGAGGTGAAAGCATCCAAGCTTGCAATCCTAGAAGCGCCAATGCACGGTCATACCGCTGATCGATGGGGGTGTCAAAAATCACTTTGGGATCGGCTTGTACCGTTAGCCAGCTGTTTTCACCCAGTTCGGATTCGAGTTGTCCCTGCGCCCATGCGGAATACCCAAGGGTGATGAGCACGCGCTTAGGACCAGCACCCGTAGACAAGGCCTCGAGCACATCTTTGGAGGTGGTCATCTCCAAGCCACCCGGAATAGACAAGGTTGAGGCATAAGCGGCCTCACTGGCCTGAGCAGCCGTCAAGGTGTTTGACAAAGGTTCATGCAAGACAAATCCGCGCTCTGTGTGCACAGGGCCGCCCTGGAAGACAGGAATTTCAATCAAATCAGCACGCCCCAGATTGAGCTCTACTTTTTCAAAAAGATCTTGCATACGCAAGGTACTGGGTTTGTTGATAATCAAACCCAAAGCACCTCGATCACTGTGTTCGCACATGTAAACCACGCTGCGATTGAAAGATTCGTCCATCAAACCGGGCATGGCGATCAAAAAATGATGCGTAAGGTTGATCGGCGCAGAATCTATGGTCATTCCACTATTTTAAAGGGTGAATATGAAGCCAAACCCGCGGGAGTTTTTTGACCGCTCTTTGGTGTGGTTTAGACGCGATTTACGCGCGGACGACCACACGGCATTGCACCACGCATTGCTTCGGAGCAAGCAAGTTTTTTGTGTCTTTATTTTTGACAGCACCATTCTTGCAACCCTGACACGCCAAGACCGGCGGGTGGCATTTATTCACGGCAGCTTGCTGGACTTGGACCAGCAACTGCGAACACTTTCAGGCGAAGCAGAGGCCGGGCTTTTGGTGCGCCATGGCGAACCGATGGCGTGTTTGCAGCAATTGGTCACCGAACTCGGCGTTCAAGCCGTCTTCACCCACCATGATGATGAACCTTATGCATTGACGCGGGATACGACAGCCAAAGGTGTACTTGCCAACCAAGGCGTCGCCTTCGTCAGCTTCAAAGACCATGTGGTGTTTGAGCGCAGTGAAATCTTGACGCAAAACAATCAACCCTATGGAGTTTTCACGCCTTATAAAAACAATTGGCTCAAGAAAGTCACTGCTGCTGATTTGGCTGAAAAACACATCAAGCCTTCAGCCGGTCAACTCGCAGCCATACCTGCTGCTTTGCGTCGACCCCTACCTAGCTTAGAAGACATTGGCTTTGAGACAGTCGACTTACCATCGCTACACATACAAGCTGGGGCAAGCGGCGCACAGCTTTTGCTCCAAGATTTTGTCAAACGTATCAACCTCTATCAGCAAACCCGCGACTTTCCCAGTGTGAAAGGGCCGAGCTACCTGAGTGTGCATTTGCGCTTTGGCACGGTGTCGGTACGACGTTTGGCACGCATTGCACATCCCTTGGCCATGAAGGGGGACTCGGGTGCTCAAACATGGCTTGGGGAGTTGATTTGGCGAGATTTTTACCACCAAATACTGCACCACCACCCACGGGTCGTAGAGCAATCTTTCAAACCTGCTTATGACGCAATTGTTTGGGAAACAGGCAAGGAGGCCAAACAATTGTTTGCTGCATGGTGTGAAGGGCGAACCGGCTACCCACTGGTAGATGCAGCCATGGCGCAAATCAACCAAACTGGCTATATGCACAATCGCTTACGCATGGTGGTGGCCAGTTTCTTGGTGAAAGATTTGGGTATCGATTGGCGCTGGGGCGAGCAATATTTCGCTCATCACCTGATCGATTTTGATTTGGCTGCAAACAATGGCGGCTGGCAGTGGGCAAGCTCAAGCGGATGCGATGCCCAGCCTTATTTCCGCATCTTCAACCCCGTCAGTCAAAGCGAAAAGTTTGATCCGCAGGGAAAATTTATTCGCCGTTATTTGCCCCAACTTGCAGCGCTGCCCAACGACGCCATTCACGCCCCTTGGTTGGCCAAACCCTTGGTCATGGAAGCTGCCAATGTCACGCTGGGCAAGACGTATCCATTACCCATCGTTGACCATGCCAAGGCCCGCTTAAAAACCTTGATGCGCTACAGCGTTGTGAAAAGCAAAAACGACTGATGTCGCTAACCGCCTAGATTTGCACCATTTCAAAATCTTCCTTGCGCGCGCCACACTCTGGGCAAGTCCAATTCATGGGCACTTGCTCCCAAGGGGTTCCTGGCGCAATGCCTTCATCAGGCGCGCCAGCGGCCTCGTCGTAAATCCATCCACAAATCAAGCACATCCAAGTCTTGTTCACAGTTATTTCTTTCTGGTTAATGAGGTAAAACCCGCGAGAGCGGTGGCATAGAATGAAACAGATTCTATAGATGGCACATGAACACTCCCAACCCCCTGCCTGATGAAGGCCAATCTGAGGAAATGGCGCACCCTTGCGTGCTGTGTTTCAATGCCAACGACCCCAGCGGCGCTGGTGGATTAACCGCAGATATTTTGGCGATGTCGTCTGTGGGCGCGCATGTGTTGGCCATCTCGACAGGAAGTTATGTGCGCGACACCGCCGAGGTTTTTGACCATGTCACGATTGACGATGAGGCTGTCGATGAACAAGCTCGCACCATTCTCGAAGACATTGCGGTCCAGGTGATCAAAATAGGTTTTTGTGGCTCGCCTGATGTTCTTTCCACAGTGGCTGAAATTTGCGCTGACTACGCCGATGTGCCGGTGGTTGCCTATATGCCCAGCCTGTCTTGGTGGCAAGATGAACCCATTGACTCTTACCAAGATGCTTTCATGGAACTGGTGTTGCCACAAACAACGGTATTGGTAGGAAACCACAGCACCTTATGGCGCTGGCTGCTTCCTGAATGGGGTAGTGACCGCAGTCCCAGCGCCAGAGATTTGGCCAAAGCTGCAGCCGACAAAGGTGTGCCTTACACGTTTGTCACGGGCATGCCCCAAACTGGCGGCCAACACATGGAAAATGCCTTGGCCACACCCTTGAATGTCATCGTCAGCGAAACCATTGAACGCTTTGATGCAGTCTTCACTGGTGCGGGCGACACCTTGAGCGCAGCTTTGGCCGGCTTGCTGGCCATGGGAGACGATTTGGAAGCCTCCGCTGCAGAGGCCCTTGGCTACCTCGATGGAAGCTTGGACGCCGGTTTTCGTCCAGGCATGGGGCATGCCGTTGCCGACCGGCTGTTTTGGGCGCACAGCGTAGACGAAGGCAGCGGGTTTGAAGATGACGACGATGCTGC
>CALPPP020000059.1 GCA_943325485.2 Rickettsia typhi | reverse complement strand
CGCAAGACCTTCAATCGTTTCGAGTTCACGCTGAGGCGTTTTTGCAAAAACAAGCCTGAACTCAGCACAATCAAACCCAACAACAGCACCGCTATTTCAAGCGATCGTGTCTGCCACGCATCTGCCCATTCATAAGAAGATAAATCGGTGTCTAACAATGCATGCCACTGGGTGCGAATGCCGTGGTAGCTATAGGGTATGTCAATGCGACGGCTCTCCACTTGATTGGAAAAGGTACCAAAGCGTCGACCGTATTTCAGCTGAATCTCAAATGCTTGTGCAGGGTCCAAGGGTGTCGCCGTATCAATGACATAAAAATAAGCACCCGTTTTATCGGGGTAGCCCGGCACCTGCAAACCTTTGTCATAAGCCATGGGTCGCAGATTGAGCTCTTTGCCACCTTGCGACACGATGAAAGGAATATCTTCGACGATGCGTTGGCTTTCATAATTCATTTTGTACAGAGGCCCGCTCTCGGCCACCATCAAGGCTTGGGACAAACGCCTGTTCGCTCCCAATAAACGCCATCCTTCTTCATCCAATAAGTTGCGGCCAATGGAGGGCAAGCTGACCAAAGCCGCATGAAACGTTAAAGCCACTTCATCGGGTTTGCCAGCAGCTGACTTGTCTGCACCTGCAGCTCGTGTACCTGCAAATAATTGTTCAATTTCACCTCGGGTAATGCGGTGCTCGCTGACCATGCCACGCGAGCGCAAGGTGTCCCAGGTCAAAGGTTTAAAGCTATCGTCTTCAGCTTTGCGCTTCACAGAGCTAGAGGCACTGCTTCCAGCGATTTGACCCAGCTTGCTCGCCTCTTGGTGAGCCAACGCCACCGAGGCCGCCGAGGTGACGATGGTGCGGTCAATCGCCTTGGCGCTCACCGTGCCCGCTTGCACACCAAACAAAGCTGCGTACTTGTCATCTCGTCTTGCAGTTGCCAAATGACCAAAGATTTCAATCTTGTGGTTAACCGTCAAGCCCTCGTATTGTTTGGCAAACGTTGTCAGCTTGGCTATACCTGCCTCAGATCGAAAAATAGGCTCGCGGTGGCTGATAAGAAGCGACGTCAAGAAGCGGCCTTCTGTGTCCATGGCCACCAAGATATTGATGGGCTTGCCCCCATAGCCACGTACCGGCTCGAAGTCTACCGACTCAAACACATAACCTTTGAGTTCAGGTTTGGCGTCTGGCATGTCAGCGCTTTTGCTAAACAGTGGGTAAAGCGGCATGCCCGACTGCATTTCACCCACCACAAAAATATCTGCAAAGATTTTGTCGATGTCTTCTTTAAGTAGCTCTCCCGCAAATAACGGGGACACAGTCAACAAAAAACCCAAAATGAATAAGCAACGAGCAGCCAATGAAAGCAAATGCATAAGATCAAACAAAGATAAATATCACTTAGGTTATACCAGCCAAAATCTCGGTATTTACCCTCGCAACTCCAGCGCAAGACGCCTTTGAGCAGGCCAAACCAGTTTCCCTATGCTAAGGTGAACACTTCGCTGTTTTCAGCCCAAAGGTTTATGCATGAACACTGCTCTACAACCCTCCACCCCCTTTGAAGAAGCCACCTACCTCAAGGTGACGTGGCGGCTCATCCCCCTGCTGCTGCTTTGCTACATCGTTGCTTATTTAGACCGTGTCAATGTCGGTTTTGCAAAGCTGCAAATGGCGGGCGAACTGGGGTTTTCTGATGCTGTGTATGGACTGGGTGCGGGCATGTTTTTCATTGGCTACTTCTTTTTTGAAGTGCCTAGCAATATCATTTTGCACAGAGTAGGTGCCCGTGTTTGGATAGCCCGCATCATGGTGACTTGGGGCATTGTGTCTGGCGGCATGATGTTCATTCAAACCGAAACCCAGTTTTATGTCATGCGCTTTTTGCTGGGCTTGGCCGAAGCAGGATTTTTCCCTGGCATTATTTTGTACCTCACCTACTGGTACCCCTCGCACCGCCGAGCCCGCATTGTGTCCATGTTCATGACCGGCATTCCTTTGGCTGGCGTCATTGGCGGCCCCTTATCGGGCTGGATCATGAAGAGCTGGGATCAGGTGAATGGTTTACACGGCTGGCAATGGATGTTTTTGCTAGAAGCCATTCCTTCTGTGCTGATTGGCGTGGTGGTGTATTTCTATTTAGATGACCGCATCACCAGCGCCAAATGGTTGAAAGATGAAGAGCGTGATCTTTTGCAAAAGCGCATTGAAGAAGAGGAAAGCGATAAAGAGCATGTACCCATGATGCAGGTCTTTAAAAGCGGCCGCATGTGGACCATGAGCGCCATCTACTTCACCATGGCGATGAGTTTGTATGGTGTGAGTTTTTGGCTGCCCACCATCATCAAAGGCATGGGGGTCACAGACAACTTGGAAATTGGCATGCTGTCGTCTCTGCCATGGATTGCAGCTGTTTTTTCTATGTTGCTGTTTGCACGCAGTGCCGACAAGATGCGTGAGCGCCGCTGGCATGTGGTCGTCCCCATGCTCATGGGTTCTACAGGCCTGATTTTGTCGGTGCTTTTGTCTAGCAACCACTATCTGTCGTTTGCGGCGCTCATACTGGCCTGCATGGGCATCGTGTCTGCCATTCCGCTGTTTTGGAGTTTGCCCACCGCGTTCTTGGTGGGTGCCGGTGCTGCTGCCGGTATCGCAGCCATTAATTCGATTGCGAATTTGGCAGGCTTTTTGGCACCCTATTTGGTGGGCTGGCTCAAGCAACTCACCTCTTCCACCGACTCAGGCATGTACATGCTGGCAGCGGCCTTGGTCATAGGTGCAGCCATTACCTTGATGGTTCCAGCCAAACTGGTGAACCGCTAAGCAAAACAAAGTGCGTGCCTAGTACACCAAGCTAATGGGCACGCACAACTGGTAACCAACCCCCCAAACCGACTTGATCGCAGGTTCTGCATCGGCCTCTTGGGCTGATTTGAATTTCTTGCGCAATCGGGCAATCAACTCCTCTAAAGCGTGCTTGGTCATGCCCTCTTCATCGTCTTCGCGAGAAAATAAATCGCACAAAGCGCCTGACTCCAAAATATGCTCCTTGGCGTGACTCAAGGACACCAGCAACACTTTTTCTCGGTTGGTTAATCTCAGCTTCTGGCCCAGTTGAGGACCTGTCAACAAGCGGTCGCGAAGGCTCAACGTCCAACTGTTGTCAGGGACCTGTTTTTTTACACGCTTGCCCAAATTTTGCAAAACCAGGACCAACTCATCAGGAGAGATGGGCTTGGTCAAATAAAAATCTGCACCGCCATGGCTGTAGCCAGCCAAACGGTCGTGCAAAGCAACCCGCGCTGTCATGATCACGATCCCTGCATTTGGCAAAGACTCACGCAGTCTTTTGCACAAACTCAGACCACCCTCGCCAGGTAAATTCAGATCAATGATGAATAAATCGATAGGCTCAGATTGGGTGAGGTCATCCAGCGCTGCCGCGCTGGAAACACCCATCACAGAAAAATCATTGGCAGTCAAATGCAACTCAATTTCTTGACGCAACAATCTGTCGTCTTCCACAATCGCCACTCGCAATGGTTGGCGTTGAGAGGCGATGGGGGCCGCGAGCTGGGTTTTCATACTGGCACCTTAAGAGAAAAGACAATCAGATTTCTTTCCTGTGAAAACTCAATGCTTCCATTGATTTTTTCAGCTGCAGACTTGGACAAGGACAAGCCCAAGCCCATGCCGGGTTGCTCTTGAACATTGTTATGGCGATAGTAAGCTTGAAACAACTTAGCAGGGTCAGGCGAATTCTCCAGATCGATCGTATTCGACACCTCGATCAAAACAGCCTCTTTTTGTGCAAAGGCTTTGATCAAAATCGTATCCGTTTGTAGATGGTATTTGTACGCATTACCGATCAAATTTTGCAAGATGAGCGTGAGCATCAATCGGCTGGTGGTTACGGTTAAGCCGCGTTCAACCTCGACTCTGAAGATCCGAATATCGTCAAAGTCACCTATTGAGACCTCTATGAGTTCCGCAATGTCCACAGACTCCTTGACTTGGCTTGCGTCAAAGCGGTCAATTTTGTTTGAAAGCGCTACATGCTCTATCAATTCGTTCATTCGTTCAACAGAATCATCAATGCGCTTGACCCGTTGCTGAGAATCGTTGTCAATTGAAACATTGCGCTTCAAACTGGCGATGGCAAAGCGAATCGTGCCCAAAGGGTTTTTCAATTCATGCGTCAACATATCAATCATGCTCTGGCGTTCAATCAAGCGCTCTCGCTGGGCAGAGGACTTTGCCGCTTCAAGCTTGAATGATTCCAAGGTTGCAGAATTGATTTTGCGTCGCTCAAACACCTGAATAATCAGAATAGCAAATAAAAATATACCCACACGACCACCATTCAATCGCCAATCTCCCAAACTTTGCATAAACAGGGGCGTGGAATCAGAAATTGCTGGGTAGAGATTGAAGGCCGTGAAAATACTGCCTATCAAAATAATCTCAAAAATCAAATACCCGATCAAGGTGATCCAACGCAGCAGTTTGGAGATGTTTTGAGCGGTTGCCGCACCAAAAATTTGAACCAAAAAGCAGATCAAATGAATGGCTATGTTCAAGCGACTGGCATTGGAAAATTGATTAGTAACAACGAAGAACATCGATAACACGCACAAACCCGCTAACACCCACATCGCTTTGAGGTAGTAGCGGTGCAATTTATAAGGCTGTAACAAAACAAAGCCTAGCAACACGCTGAAGATGGCTCGAATACTTAAGAGGTATTGATTCAGGGTATTGATCAACTCTGGCGACGTGTTCTCAAACACTTTGACCATCAAACCCGTGCTCACAAACGTCAGGAGTGCAACAGATACTTGGTAAGCACAAAATGTCGCCACCAAACTTGAACGCTCAATCACGAAAAACAAAAGCCCAATCACCAGCAAGGACAGGGCTACCGCAAAAGTGCTCACAAGAGTGACCATGCGATTGGCCACCAATGTAGGGAGGTCTCTCACCGACACGGCTTCCAACACAACGGTGACAATGGTGGTGGTTTGGATCTTCAGGTAAACATCTATGGGGCGCTTGGGGTCTGAACGCAATTCAAAACAATGAAAGTCATCCTGACAGCTGGCGTATTTTTGTTTGACTTTGTCCCCACGGTATTGCTTTACCCATTCACCGTCAATTTGCTCAAACAACTCGATGCTGTCCAGAGACAACAAGCCGACTCTGAGAACGACTGCGCTGTCAGACACTAATGAGGAAGCTGCCTCTTCGCTTGTGGGGGACTGGGGACTGATGCGCAGCTTGACCCAAACAGGTTTTTCTGCAAAACCTAAGCGAAGGTCTTTATGAAAAGGTTTGAATGCGTTGTCTGGAAAAGATGCAACATCTTCAAATGGAATATCGCCGTTTGAAGCAACCCAATAGCCTGACTGCACGGCGAAAGTATTCGCTGATGCTTGCGGTGCTGCTAAACAAAACAGCGCCATAAAGAAAAACCACAAGCGATTCATGACTGCTTTGATTGTTATAAAACAAAACACATTTAAGCATGGTTTTTCCTAGACCCCTGTCCCTGATAAGGGAGTTTCGTGGGTATCTGTGAGAAAAAAGAAAGATTTTTTCTTAATGGTTTAAGTGCCCACGAAGCTCTAACAACTGCGCCCACAACAGGGCACAGATAAAAAACAAGCACGTATTTTGTGCATCAACGGGTTCACGTTGCAGCATCTGCACTGCTTTGGTCGGCGATCTTCCACAACTCGCAGGCATTCATTGGCTTGACTTCATCGAAATGCTTCATCTGTAAAAACTTACGCATCAACACAGGGCTGTTGAAATACTGGTGTCCGCAACGCAAACCCGTGCGTGAAGACTCAGAGGGCATCAAGTAAAAGCAGGTCTGGCACTGCGGCGAGGGCGCAATCGTCGGTGTAGGGGTCAGCATGGCGGTAGACATAAGCTTGAATTAGCAAATCTTGTACCATCGCCCAAGCTTTTGACCACCCTTTGGAGTGACACCCCATGAAACGTTTTATTCAACTCTGCGCACTGGTACTCTTTTTGGGTTGCCCGACTGTTTTTGCTGCCATGTCTGAGGCGGACATCATCAAAGCCCTGTCATTGCCAGAAAACAGTACTGGCAATATTGCAGATGCCATCGAAGAAGCCACGGGTGCCAGAGGTTGGATGTCTGCCGATATGAAGCCTATCTTCGAGGCGCGGGTGGTCGGCCGAGCTGTCACTGCGCTGCTGCGCCCTGTGCTGAAAAACGATAGCCGCAAGTACCCGAATTCCGCCTTAGAAATTTTGGATCAAGCACCCGAAGGCTCTGTGCTGGTGTATGTCATGCAGGACGGCATAGACATTGCTGCCATGGGCAATTTGATGGGGACTACCGCCAAGGTACGCAAATTGGCGGGTGCAGTCATTGACGGCGCGGTGCGTGATGTGGCGGAATTGAAGCGCATAGGTTTTCCCGTGTGGTCTCGCCGTGTCACCCCCGCCACCTCTGTGGGACGAATGGTGGGAGCCGAGAAACAAGTGCCGGTGAAATGTGGCGATGTGATGGTCAACCCTGGCGACTACATCGTGGGAGACACTGACGGCGTCGTGGTCGTACCTGCTGCTCACGCAGAAAAAATCATCGCCTTGCTTAAACAGTATGACGACAAGGAATCCAAGATGATTCCCATCATTGAAAAAGAAAAATCTATGCTTAAAGCGCTGGAAATCTACAACCGCTATTGATGGGTTTTACAAAGGCTTTTTGATCAGGTTGGCAATTTCGCCAACCACGCCTTTGCGAAACAGCATGACGCAAACCACAAACACCAGGCCTTGCACCACGGTGACCCAAGAGCCCAGTTGGGCCAAATAGTTTTGCATGGTGACAATGACCGCCGCCCCGATCACAGGGCCAAACAATGTTCCCAAACCACCGACCAAGGTCATGAGCACTACTTCGCCTGACATGGTCCAGTGAACATCGGTGAGTGAGGCCAACTGAAACACCAAGGCCTTGGTGCCGCCAGCCATGCCGGCCACAGTGCCCGACAAAATAAAAGCAATCAACTTGAACCTGTCAGTGTCATAGCCCAATGACAAGGCACGCTGCTCGTTTTCACGAATGGCTTTGAGCACTTGGCCAAAAGGCGAATGGACAATTCGCCAAACCAAGCCAAAGCCCAAGAGGAAAATAGCCATCACAAAAACATACATGGCCGCT
>CALPPP020000058.1 GCA_943325485.2 Rickettsia typhi | reverse complement strand
TGCAGCGCCCAGCCTGTGGTGTTTTCTAAACTGCTGTAGCCATCAAACACAAAGTTGCCCAGGCTATAGACAATCGGGCGACCTTTGTAAAACTCGGTGTTTTGGGTCACATGGGGATGGCTGCCCACTACCGCATCCGCACCTGCATCAATCATCAATTTGGCCAAGCGTTGCTGACGAGTGGTGGCATAAGGCTCATCCTCTACACCCCAATGCATGAACGGAATCACCACATCCGCCTTGTGCATGGCTCTGGCGTCCCGAATATCGGCCACCACTTGCTCATCGTCGCTCCATGCAGAGCCAGGCCGATCAACATCGGCTTCAAAGCTTCGTGGGAAAAATTCGTTGTAGCCCAAAACAGCGATGGTGATGCCCTGTCTCTTGAACAGCATGGGCTTGTGCGCTTGCTGCAAATCACGTCCTCCGCCAAAAAAAGGCATCTTGGCTTTATCTAAAAAATCCAGCATTTGGCCAAATGCTGCAGGACCAAAATCACCTGTATGGTTGTTCGCCAAAGACACCGCATCAAAATGCTTTGTGAGTAACTTGAGTACCCGAGGATGGGCTCTGAAAGTAAAAGGTTTATCTTCGGCTTTGCCAATGGTGGTAATCACGCATTCCAAGTTGCCAATGCGAATATCGCTTTGGTTCAGAACTGGGGCAAAGGGCTCAAAAGGGTTGTGACCCTGAGCGATACGTTGACCAGGCAATTCAGCCAACATCACGTCACCCACAAACACCATGGACACATCTGTGGTTTGCGAGAAAGCATTGGCGCAACATAGCCATGCAGCCAAGGCTGTTGCGATCCATTTTGGAAACAATCGTCGGTTCATGGTGAGTCCACCACAGTGCAGTCATAGCTGAGTTCGCGTCCCAAATCGGGGGAGTAAATCTGCTGCCTGCCAGTCAAACTTTTGTTCTTTGCAAATGGTGGCAAATAGGTGGCTTGCTGAAGAATGAGGGCTTGCTGTGAAGAGCGGTAAGCGACAGTGATTTTGATGTACTCGATTTGATTGTCTCTTAGGCTCACGACACCCTTGAACCTGAAGCGTTCTAAGTCGATGGGATTGGCTTGATAGGGGTCGGGGGTGGGCGCAAAAACAAATTGATAGTCCTCACCGCCTGCAAAAAGCTGGCACTGCATGCGGGTGGGCTGATCGGATGCATGGCTTGCCGCTAGCGACAACAACAAGCCAGTTGCAACACACAACCGCTTCCATAGACAAAGTTGGCTTGGCATGAAGTCAGCATTAGGCCTTGGCGGGAATGGGGACTTCATTCATACGCATTTGCACATGCGCCATCGACTCTTGGATTTGATCGATCAGAATGAGACAAACATCGCCAGCTTGGAGTTTTTCCAATGCGCGATCTATGGCTTTGAATTCACCGTAGACGTCCTCAATGGTTTGTACCCGGGTAGCGCCTTGCAAACCCTCGCGCAACAAAGCAATGACTTCGCCATCAGAGCGCCCACGCTGACAAGCGTCTTCAAACAGAATGACATCGTCAAATGCGTGACCAATATTGCGGGTCAGTGCGCGCAAATCTTCATCTCGCCTGTCGCCCGTTCCGCATATCACCACACTGCGGCGATTGGCAGGAAAAACATTGATAGCCTCTGCAATGGCTTTCACGGCATCGGCGTTATGTCCAAAATCAACAATCACTTTGGCTTGCTTGTAGTCAAAGACATTGAAGCGACCAGGAACGCTTTGGGCATCACTGACAAAATGACTCAGCGCTTCACACATGCCTTCCCAGTTCAGCTTTAAGGCCCAGCCAGCTGCAATGGCCGCCATGACATTGGCGACTTGGAAACGCAATGCGCCGTTGTGGGTAATGGGGACTTGCGCCAAGGGGATATGCATTTCAAATTTACCCTCGGCTGCGACGATGTGGTCGCCATCGACAAACAGTACGCGTTTGCCCTGTGCGCGATGTGTCGCCAGTGCAGGCGACTTGGCGTCATAGGCAAAAAAGGTGACTGCGCTGGGGCACTTGGCTGCCATGGCCACAACCAAAGGGTCCTCTGCGTTCAAAACCGCCATCCCAGATGGATCCACATTGCGCACGATCACGCGCTTGAGGACAGCCAAATCTTCCACGGTAGAGATGTAGTTCAACCCAAGATGGTCACCACTGCCAATATTGGTCACGACAGCGACTTGGCAGCGGTCAAACGCCAAGCCCTCACGCAAAATTCCGCCACGTGCAGTTTCTAGTACTGCAGCATCGACATTGGGGTGCATCAAGACGCGCAACGCACTTTGCGGGCCGGCACAGTCGCCTGAATCGAATTGGTAGCCATTGGCATACACACCATCGGTGTTGGCAATGCCCATGCGAAGACCACTGGAGGCAAGCAAGTGGGAAATCAAACGCACAGTAGTGGTTTTTCCATTGGTTCCCGTCACGGCAACCACTGGGATACGCCCGTTTTCACCATCAGGGAACATCTGCTCGATCACGGCTTTACCAACATCGCGTCCCTTGCCAAACGAGGGGCTTAAGTGCATACGCAGTCCGGGTGCGGCATTGACTTCGATGATGCCGCCGTTTTGCTCCTCAAGGGGACGCAAAATGGTTTCACAAACAATGTCCACACCGCAAATATCCAAGCCCACCATTTGAGCAGCCAAGACGGCACTGGCAGCCACTTCAGGGTGTACATCATCAGTGACATCGGTCGCAGAACCACCCGTAGACAAATTGGCGTTGTTGCGCATGATGACGCGCATGCCTTTTGGCGGAACACTGCTTTCATCCAGGTTTTGTTCTTGCAAGCAAGCCAAGGCAACTTCATCGATACGGATACGCGTTAATGGGTAAGAGTGTCCTTCTCCTCGCAAGGGGTCTGCGTTAACGATGTCGACCAACTGACGAACAGTGTGTTTGCCGTCTCCGACAACAAGTGCGGGCTCACGCCGAGCTGCCGCAATCAATTTGTCACCAATCACAAGCATTCGGTAATCGCTGCCTGGCAAATACCGCTCGACCATGATGTCTTCACGGTAACGCAAAGCAATGTTGTAGGCAGCTTCAAGTTCAGCACGGGTTTTGACATTGACGGCAACACCCTTTCCTTGATTGCCATCTTGCGGTTTCACCACCACGGGAAGACCAATTTCTTGGGCAACCGCCCAAGCGTCGTCCACATCTTTCACAGGACGTCCTTCAGGAACCGGCAAGCCAGCCATCCTGAACAGCTTTTTGGTCAACTCTTTGTCTTGCGCAATAGATTCGGCAATAGCGCTGCTGGCATCAGTTTCAGCGGCTTGAATGCGTCGCTGTTTGCTGCCCCAGCCAAGTTGCACCAAGCTGCCTTCTGTCAAACGGATAAAGGGAATATTTCTGTTCAAGCCTGCATTCACAATGGATGCTGTGGATGGGCCCAAGCGCAAATCTTCATCAACTTCGCGCAAGGTGGCAATGGCTTTGGCGAGAGAAAAATCGGTGTTGTTCAATGCAGCTTGCAACAACTCCTGGGCATAGCCAATCGCCAAGCGTCCCACCTGCTCCACCGTGTACTGCACCACCACTTGGTACAAGCCTTCTTTAGGTGTGGCCGTGGTGCGGCTAAAGGTCACAGGGCAACCCGCTTCAATTTGCAAAGAAAGCGTGGCCTCTTCTAATGCATGAGCAAAGGTATAGACCGACTCAGAAGAGCTGTTGTAAATGCTGTAGATGGAAGGAAACAAATGCCTGAGCCGATTGGAAAAATCGGGCGCGCTGATTCGCACATCGATACTGTGTTGGTTATCGCATTGAACCAAGGCTTCAACAGAGGTATGTTTAGACCAGAGGTTGGGGCCGCGCAAGGCCCGCGTACGTGTGACTTCTATCACTGAACGCTCCCCTTTGAAGACGCGGTAAGTTTGGTGTTTTTTTGCGAAAAGCTTTTCAACCCAGCCCTGATGAGATCAGTGGAGATACCCAAAGTTTGGGCCACTGCGACTGCTGCGCACAAGCTGGACAAGCTGATGCCGCCTTCTTGCATGAGCAACTGTATCGGTTCGGCATCGGTTTGCAACATGCTGACTTCCTTGGCACCGTGCGCAAAGAAAATTTGATGGTCATGGTGAAAAACCACGCGCTGCGACTTTTGACGCGCAGCTGCGATGACAGGGTTGTTGTTTTCATGACTGTAGAAGAACACATCACCATCGCTGAGTTCCTCAAACGATACGGCTACCTCGTCGCAAGCATTCAGGACAGCCACACCCTCTGGCAACACCACATCCACTTGGTTGCGCATAACGTTTCGCATTTGTTCAGGTGTACGTATATCGTGAACTTCAAGTCCGACAGGTTCCGGCACACCTGTGACCACACCAACCAAGCATCGGTCGTAGGCCAAACCTTCGTCCATCAATTGCATGCCAGAACTTTCAAAAACAGCAGCATCCAAAACGCGGTTAATGAGCAAGCGCTGACCTAATTCAAAAGTACGGGCATCTTTGCTGACCACACGTCGTTGGTCTAAATACAGACCATCTGCACACGCCAAGCCTGTGTGTTTGCCGCTGAGTTCGAGCAGCCAAGCAATGATTTTGGAGAGTTCGGTGGTTTGGTGGCTGCCCATGACGCCCACGATGGGGATGCGCCCAGAGTCTGAGGATTCAAACAACTGGTCAACAATGGCTTGGCCCACTGGCCTTGGTTTTCCAAGCACGGGCTTTAAATGCATCAACAGGCCTGGGCCAGCATTGACCTCGACCACAGCGCCATGGACCTCTTGCAAAGGCCGAGACACGTCTGGGGTGACAAAATCGATGCCAGCGATATCTAAGCCCACCACTTTGGCGGCAAGAATGGCCATATCGGCCACTTGGGGGTGAACATCGTCAGTGACATCGTTGGCCATATTGCCAGTGCGCTGAACAATGATGACCTTACCCTTGTCGGGCACGCTGTGCACTTCAAAGCCTTGTTTTTGAATTTCCAAAACAATATTGCCTTGCTCTGACAAAATAATTTTTTCTAAAGGAAATTCTTCTTCCAAGCCACGCCGTGGATCGGTGTTGACTTGAGAATCGATGAGCTGTTCCACAGTAGAAACACCGTCACCCACAATTTGCACCGTTTCGCCGCGCGAAGCTGCCACCACTTTATCGCCCACCACCAGCAAGCGATGCTCTTCACCCACAATGAATTGCTCAACGATCACCTCGTTGTTTTCTTCTTCGCGCAAAGCAATATCAAAAGCAGCATGAACTTCGGCTTGGGTTTTCAAATCGAGGGACACGCCACGGCCATGGTTGGCATCAATCGGTTTGAGCACAACGGGCAAACCGATGTCTTGCGCCACCGACCACGCCTCGTCTGCTGTAGTCACCGTACGGCCTTTGGGTACAGGCACACCACACTGTGTGAGTAAACGCTTGGTCAGGTCTTTGTCGCTGGAAATATGTTCTGCAATGGCACTGGTTTTGTCCGTTTCCGCTGTCCAGATACGCCGCTGACGCGAGCCATAGCCCAGTTGCACCAAATTGCCCGTGGTTAATCGAATAGAGGGAATGCGTCGCTCGGTGGCAGCGTCCACGATGCAAGCGGTGCTGGGCCCCAAACACAAGCGGTCTACCATGTCTTTGAGTTTTTTAACTGTGGCCTTGGCATCGAAAGGCTTGTTGTTGATAGCCGCCATGACCAAATTGCGAGCGTCAACCAAACTTTCCATACCGATTTCTTCTTGCCTGGCTCTGAACACCACCTTGTAGACGCCGCTGGTACTGGTTTCACGTGCTTTGCCAAAACTCACCTGCATACCTGCCAAGGTTTGTAACTCGATGGCCACATGTTCAATGATGTGGGCTGGCCAAGTACCATCGCGCAAGCGCCACACAAAACCACCCACCTCGCCAACACTGCAATGGTGTTGGTGCAGGCTGGGCAACCATTCAATCAATCGATCGACAAAACCTGGGATGGTATTAGAGGGAAATTTTTCTAATTCACCAATATCCAACCAAGCTTCAACAGCAGAGCGGTAAGTCCAAAAATTGGGGCCGCGCAAAAAACGCTGTTGAAGAATTTGAATATCGTCAAATGTCATAATCGAGACCTTGTAATAATTTAGCGTTTATTTATAGAAAATCGGATGACCGACTACAGATTTCAGAGGGGAGTGCATGGCTTGTCACAGGATTGGCGGGCTAGGGTGCAAGAGAAGATTCCCGCACTCACCAACGTGCTGGGTTGCTTAGAGGTTGACCTTGATGCCCGATTATATTTCGCAAACTCCCTGCTTCTGCTCTGTGCTGATCGGCTTTTTGCCCTAGAACCTGACGATCAATCCCAGTGGCTGGTGCGTGAATGGCCGCTGACCGCTGACTTGCAACTGTCTTTGAAGGACTACGCAGGTGTAGGCACTTTAGAGTTACACACCCTCACCCACAGCATGGGGACGTGGCGTTTCACATTGGGGCGCAACGCGCAAGCACAGGCTTTCGCAGAAGCATTCGCTGCTCGCTTGAGTTCACCATCACCCCAAGAACACGACACAAGCACACAGCAACACGCTGACGCTTTGCTTGAAGACGAGTACCCGCCCTTGCAAGGCAACTGGGGCTTGCTGCGCTTGTGGCGCTTTGCCAAACCCTACAAAGGACAATTGTTTTTGGGTTTTGTGTTGACCTTGGCCTCGACGGCTGCCACCTTGGTACCACCCTACTTGACCATGCCCTTGATGGACGATGTGCTGATCCCATTTCAAAATGGACAGCAAATCGATAGGGATTTGGTCACGCTGTACTTGTCAGGCTTGTTGGGCGCATCGCTGATTGCTTGGGGCTTGGGTTGGTACAAAACCTATGTACTGGCACTGGCCTCTGAGCGCATAGGCGCAGATCTGCGCTCCACCGCTTACGAACATTTGTTGCGACTTTCCTTAGAGTATTTCGGTGGGCGCAGAACGGGTGACTTGATGACCCGCATTGGCAGTGAGACAGACCGTTTATGTATCTTCTTGTCTGTGCACTTTTTGGATTTCGCAACCGACGTTCTGATGATTGTGATGACGGCGGTCATTTTGTTCAGCATCGATCCTTGGCTGGCGTGTGCCACTTTGCTTCCCCTGCCTTTCATTGGATGGTTGATTCAAAATGTGCGTGACAGGCTGCGCAATGGTTTTGAAAAAATTGACCGTGTCTGGTCAGAGTTGACCAATGTTTTGGCCGACACCATACCGGGTATCCGCGTGGTCAAAGCATTTGCCCAAGAAAAACGCGAGGCCTCTCGTTTTCGCGCCGCTAATAAACACAATTTAGCCGTCAATGACAGAGTCAATTTTTTAT
>CALPPP020000057.1 GCA_943325485.2 Rickettsia typhi | reverse complement strand
CGACCACATGAATGGCTGAGGGCGGTGTGCCGTTTTTGACCAAGCCCCCAATCAAGGCGCTGGCCATATTGCCCCCGCCTATAAAGGCCATGGGAAGCAAAAGAGAAGAAAGCGGCATCATGCAGTCCCTGCGGTCAAACAAAGACCTCAGTTTGCCACTGTTTGCCTGACCGCTTTTTCCCATTGCGCCATCAAAGTCTGCGCTTGGTCACGTGACATGCTGGGCTCAAAACAGCGCTCGACCCGCCACTGCCGTGACAACTCAGCGGTGCTCAGGTAAATCCCCGAACTCAGTCCTGCCAAATACGCCGCCCCCAAGGCCGTGGTTTCCACCACCGCTGGGCGCAAAACAGGAATACCCAATAGATCAGCTTGGAACTGCATCAGCAAATCGTTGACACAAGCGCCGCCATCCACACGCAACTCGGTCACAGCTTGCGTCGCATCGCGGTTCATGGCTTGCAGCAAGGCGGTGCTTTGAAACGCAATGCTCTCAAGCGCTGCACGGGCGATGTGGGCCATGGTGGTGCCACGCGACAAACCTACCATCGCACCCCGCGCATCGGCTTGCCAATAGGGCGCACCCAAGCCGGTGAAGGCGGGCACCAGCACCACGCCACCCGAGTCCGGCACGCTCTCGGCCAAGGCTTGCACATCGGCGCTTTTGTCAAAGGCTCGCAAACCGTCCCGCAACCATTGCACCACCGCACCACCGATGAACACGCTGCCCTCCAAAGCAAAGGCAGGTGTGCTGTCGGCTTGGGCGGCGCTGGTGGTGATCAAGCCGTTATGGCTGGTTTGAAATTCATTGCCGGTATGCATCAGCATGAAGCAACCGGTGCCATAGGTGTTTTTGGCCTGACCCGCGCCAAAGCAAGCTTGGCCAAACAAAGCGCTTTGCTGGTCGCCAGCGACGCCGCCTATGGGCATTTCGCTGCCCAGCCACTGCGCTTGGGTGTAGCCAAAATCGCTGGCCGATGGGTGAACCTCGGGCAGCACAGATGCGGGGATGCGAAACAGCGCGAGCAACTCGTCGTCCCAGCGGTTGGTGTGCACATTCAAGAGCATGGTGCGAGCCGCATTGCTGACATCGGTGGCGTGTATGCGCCCGCCGCTCAATTGCCACATCAACCAACTGTCGACCGTGCCAAACGCCAGTTGACCCGCTTCGGCCATGGTCCGAGCGCCTTTGACGTTGTCCAAAATCCATTGCAGTTTGGTGGCAGAAAAATACGCGTCGATCAGCAAACCGGTTTTTTGCTGCACCATGGGCGCAAACCCAGCCTCACGCAAGCGCAGGCACTCGGGTTCGGCGCGGCGGTCTTGCCAAACGATGGCGTTGTAGATGGCTTGACCGGTGTCACGCCGCCACACCACCGTGGTTTCGCGTTGGTTGGTGATGCCCATGGAGGCGATTTGGTCGGCACTGAGCCCCGCTTGTTGCAAAACTTGACGGGCGGTGGCAAGTTGGCTGGACCAAATTTCCTCTGGGTCGTGTTCGACCCAACCCGGCTGGGGGTAGATTTGGCGAAACTCTTGTTGGACTGAGGCCAAAACGCTGCCGTCTTCCTTGAAAACGATGCTGCGTGAACTCGAGGTGCCTTGGTCAAGCGCAAGAAGATAAGTCATGGTCGTGCCAGTGGTTCGATCAAAAGCTTAGCGCACCAAGGTGAGCGTTGCTTCAAAAGCGGGAGTATCTTGGGCAATGCTGCACTCGACGCCTGAGTGTTCAAGCAACTGCGCAAAACTGTCGGGCGGCGGTGCATCGGTGAATAAGCGGTCAATGTGCGACAAATGCGCCAGCTCCACCATGGCAGGGCGGTTGAATTTGGTGCTGTCTGCGGCCAGCCACACTTGGCGAGAGTGCTCAATGATGGCTTTGGCCACTTTGACTTCGCGGTAGTCAAAGTCGCGCATGGTGCCGTCGGCTTCTATGCCGCTGATGCCGATCAGGCCAATGTCCACCTTGAACTGGCGAATGAAATCCACCGTCGCCTCGCCAACGATGCCGCGGTCCACACCACGCACGACGCCGCCGGTGACGATGACCTCGCAGTCGGGGTTGTCGCTCAGGATTTGCGCCACGTTCAAGTTGTTGGTGATGACACGCAAGCCCCGGTGCTGGCGCAACTCCCGCGCCACTGTTTCCATGGTGGTACCAATGTTCATGATCAGTGAGCAGCCGTGGGGAACCGCCGCGGCAATGGCTTTGGCAATGCGGGTTTTGCCATCCAAGGACAAGGCTTGGCGTTGGCGGTAAGCGATGTTTTCGGTGGTGGAACCCGGCATACGCACCCCCCCATGAAAGCGCGACAACAAGCCCGCGTCAGACAGGCGTTGCACATCGCGGCGCACGGTTTGCAAAGTGACCGAAAAGGTCTCGGCCAAAAATTCAATCGAGGCCGAGCCTTGGGCTTGCACCAGCTCAAGCAACTGGGTTTGACGGGGGTTGGGGTTCATGGCGGGTGACCAAAATGGGGCTTTAAGCAACCATAAACCATGTTTGGTAGGCACCAACTTAGGGAAAATACCGAATCAATTAAAACAAATACGAACAAAAATTCGAAAAGAAAAGAAAAGAACCCATGACCCTGAAACTAGACCAGATCAGCCACATTGTCGGCGGGCAAGTGCATTTGCACGCCTTGGACATGGTCTTGGTGCCCAACGCAGTCACGGTGCTCTTGGGCGCTACCCAAGCGGGCAAAACCAGTTTGATGCGTCTCATGGCGGGCTTGGATTTGCCCACCTCGGGGCGTGTGTGGGTCGATGGGCAAGACGTCACCGGTGTGCCGGTGCGAGAGCGCAATGTCGCCATGGTCTACCAGCAGTTCATCAATTACCCCTCCATGACGGTCTACGACAACATTGCCTCGCCTTTGCGTTTACGCGGTGAGCGCAACATCGACGCGCAGGTGCAGGCCTTGGCCAAGCGTTTGCGCATAGACCCCTTTTTGAAGCGACTGCCCGCCGAACTCTCGGGCGGCCAGCAGCAGCGCGTCGCTTTAGCCCGTGCTTTGGCCAAGCGTGCCCCGTTCATGTTTTTGGACGAGCCTTTGGTCAATTTAGATTACAAACTGCGTGAAGAACTGCGTGAAGACCTCACCCAGTTGTTTGCGGCGGGCGAAGGCACCGTGGTGTATGCCACCACTGAACCCAGCGAGGCCTTGCTCTTGGGTGGCCATACCGCTGTCCTCAAAGAAGGACAAGTGCTGCAGTACGGCCCCACTTTAGAGGTGTTCCGTCTGCCACAGTCGCTGGATGTGGCCCGCGCTTTCAGCGACCCGCCCATCAATGTATTAAACGCCCAAAAACAAGCCGCCGGTTGGATGCTCGACAACGTTAGCCCCATTCTTTTGCCGCAAGTGGATGCCCACCATGGTCGTGTGCAGCTGGGTGTGCGTGCCTCGGCGCTGCGCACCGAGCAGCGCGAGGGCGACGTGGGTTTGCTTGGGCGGGTGCAGTTGGCAGAAATTTCGGGAACCGATACCTTTGTGCATTTGGATTGCGCTGGCTTGGAGTTGGTCATGCAAAAAACCGGTGTGCATGTGTTTGACATCGGCTCCACCCTGGCGGTTTATGTTCATCCGCAAGACGCCTATGTGTTTGACGTGGATGGTGCATTGTTGTGCGCACCTGCGCATTTGCGTCAGGGGGGACACTGAGATGGTGGCCCGTATCGATCTGGACTTGGCCCACGCCTATGGCCCCAAGCCGCAGCAAGACAGCGACTACGCCTTGTTGCCTATGAAAATGAGCTTTCAAGCAGGCGGTGCGTATGCCTTGCTTGGGCCTTCTGGCTGCGGCAAAACCACCATGCTCAACATCATTTCCGGCTTGGTCAAACCCTCGCAAGGCGAGGTGCGTTTCAATGGAGAAAACGTCAACGAGAAAACGCCGCAGCAGCGCAATATTGCGCAAGTGTTCCAGTTCCCCGTCATTTACGACACCATGACCGTGGCCGATAACTTGGCTTTTCCGCTGCGCAACCGGCGCATGGCTGAAGCGCAAATTCGTGAGCGCGTGGGCCAAATCGCTGAAATGTTGGAGCTCAGCGGCCAACTCAACCAGCGTGCTGCCGGTTTATCGGCTGACGCCAAACAAAAAATCTCCTTAGGCCGCGGTTTGGTCAGACCCGATGTGGCGGCGATTTTGTTTGATGAACCGCTCACCGTGATCGACCCGCACCTGAAATGGCAGCTGCGGCGCAAGCTCAAACAAGTGCATCAAGAGTTGAAGCACACCCTTATTTATGTGACCCACGATCAGGTCGAGGCGCTGACCTTCGCCCAAGAGGTGGTGGTGATGACACGTGGACGAGCGGTGCAGGTGGGCAGCGCCGAGGCTTTGTTTGAGCGACCCGCCCATACCTTTGTGGGCCATTTCATCGGCTCACCGGGCATGAACTTTCTTCCCGCGACGGCCCATGACACCACCTTGACCATAGGTGGTCACGCCTTGGCCATGTCGGCTTCGCAAGCGCACAGCTTGGCTAAGCATCCGACCTTGAAGCTGGGTATTCGCCCCGAATACATACAGGTCCACGCCCAAGCCCATGCGGGGTGTTTGCCAGCGCAAGTGCTGCGTTGGCAAGACTTGGGTAACAGCGGTTTACTCACCACGCAGTGTGCGGGTGAAACCGTGCGGGTACGCATGGCAGCGAACGGCGCAGCACCAGCACAAACCGGGCAAACCGTTTACCTGCAAGTCATGGGCGAGCACAGCTGCTTTTATGCCAACGAGGAGTTGATCGCATGAAGCCCGTCAACCAAAAAGCATGGTTTCTCATTTTGCCGGTGCTGTTGTGCGTGGCTTTCTCGGCTATTTTGCCGCTCATGACCGTGGTCAATTACTCGGTGCAAGACATCATCTCGCCAGAACGCCGGGTGTTTGTGGGCACCGAATGGTTCGCCGCTGTGATGCGTGACCAAGACTTGCACGATGCTTTATGGCGGCAACTGGTGTTTTCCTCGGCCGTGTTGTTGTTGGAAATACCGCTGGGCATTGCCTTGGCCTTGTCCATGCCCGCCAAAGGCTGGCAGGCCTCGGTTACCTTGGTGTTGGTGGCTTTATCCTTGCTGATCCCCTGGAATGTGGTGGGTACGATTTGGCAAATTTACGGTCGAGCAGACATTGGCTTGCTGGGCGCTGCACTGCAAGGCATGGGCATTGACTACAACTACACCGGCAATGCCCGCGACGCGTGGCTCACGGTGTTGGTGATGGACATCTGGCATTGGACGCCCTTGGTGGCGCTTCTGGGCTATGCAGGCTTGCGCAGCATTCCCGACGCCTATTACCAAGCCGCGCAAATCGATGGTGCTTCCAAGTTCGCGGTTTTTCGCTATATCCAACTGCCCAAGTTGCGCGGTGTGTTGATGATTGCGGTGTTGCTGCGCTTCATGGACAGCTTCATGATTTACACCGAGCCTTTTGTGTTGACGGGCGGCGGCCCGGGTAACTCCACCACCTTCCTGAGCCAATACCTGACGCAAAAAGCCGTGGGCCAGTTTGACTTAGGGCCAGCAGCAGCTTTTTCGCTGATTTATTTCCTCATTATTTTGTTGCTGTGCTTCATCCTCTACAACTGGATGCAAAGCGTGGGCACCCAAGCCAAGGAGAGCAGCCATGGATGAGCGCCGCTTCAAAAAACGCCATCTGTTCTTGCTGCTCTACATCGTGTTTGCTTTGTTGCCCATTTATTGGATGGTCAATATGAGCTTTCGCACCAACCAAGAAATTTTGTCCAGCTTCAGCTTGTTTCCGATGAACCCCACTTGGGACAACTACGCCACCATCTTTACCGATGTGTCGTGGTACTCGGGCTATATCAACAGCCTGATTTATGTAGCCATTAACACGGTTATTTCGGTCACCGTGGCCTTGCCCGCAGCGTATGCGTTTTCGCGCTACAGCTTCTTGGGTGACAAGCATGTGTTTTTCTGGCTGCTGACCAACCGCATGACGCCACCAGCGGTGTTTTTGCTGCCGTTTTTCCAGCTCTACAGCACCGTGGGTTTGATGGACACGCACATTGCGGTGGCGATGGCGCATTTGCTCTTCAATGTGCCTCTGGCGGTGTGGATTTTGGAAGGTTTCATGAGCGGCATTCCGCGTGAGATTGACGAAACCGCCTATATCGATGGCTACAGCTTTCCCGCGTTTTTTGTCAAAGTGTTTTTGCCGCTCATCAAGGCCGGTGTCGGCGTGACCGCTTTCTTCTGTTTCATGTTCAGCTGGGTGGAACTGCTCTTGGCCAGAACCTTGACCAGCGTCAACGCCAAGCCCATCGTCGCCACCATGACCCGCACCGTCAGCGCCTCGGGCATGGACTGGGCGACCTTGGCTGCTGCAGGGGTGCTCACCATCGTGCCCGGTGCCATCGTGATTTGGTTTGTACGGCACTACATCGCCAAAGGCTTTGCCATGGGGCGGGTATGACACACAGCAGGAGGCAACCCCATGCTTGAGTGGATGGCTTGGACCACCCCTGTGGCGGTTTTTTTCACCTGCGTTGTGCTCATGCTCATTGGCATGACCGTGTGGGAGCGGCGCTCGCCCACGGTGGCGCGTAAAGGCTTTTTGCCCTTGGTCACCACCCGTGGTGACCGCTTGTTCATTGGCCTTTTGGGTTGCGCCTACTTGCACCTGATGTTCGTGGGCTTGGCGGGGCAAATGTTGATTTGGTTTGAATTGAGCGAGGAGCCTTCGATTTGGTGGGCCACGCTAACGAGTGCGGTTTGGCTGGTTTTTGTGATGCGCAAAGGCTAGCCACGCCAACCTACAACACGGTCTGCAACTTCCCCAAGACACGTGTTTTCTCAGAGCAAGGGGAAACTTTTAGGAGACTGGCATGAAATTGAAATACCGTGCGATTGCCTTCGCCGCTGCAGCCTTGGTGCTGGGACACAGCGCTTGGGCAGGCGAAGCAGAAGCGAAAAAATGGGTGGACAACGAGTTCCAGCCATCTACCTTGTCCAAAGACAAGCAGATGGCCGAGATGAAGTGGTTCATTGAGGCTGCTAAAAAACTCCAAGCCAAGGGTGTGAAAGAAATTTCGGTGGTGTCTGAGACCATCACCACCCATGAGTACGAGTCCAAAACCCTGGCCAAGGCCTTTACCGAAATCACTGGCATCACCGTCAAGCACGACCTGATCCAAGAGGGTGACGTGGTTGAAAAACTGCAAACTTCGATGCAGTCGGGCAAGTCGATTTACGACGGCTGGATTTCTGACTCAGACTTGATCGGTACCCACTACCGCTACGGCAAGATCAT
This sequence comes from Rickettsia typhi, assembly GCA_943325485.2. Classification (GTDB taxonomy): domain Bacteria; phylum Pseudomonadota; class Gammaproteobacteria; order Burkholderiales; family Burkholderiaceae_C; genus Limnohabitans. The sequence continues at coordinate 29 of CALPPP020000057.1, read as the reverse complement.
GAACCTGACCGACTACATGGCGGGTCCTG
>CALPPP020000056.1 GCA_943325485.2 Rickettsia typhi | reverse complement strand
TGGTGTGATGCGTTGCCAAAACAAGGAGTCCGGCGAACGCTTTAGCAGATGGCTGGAAACCAGCCGACTCTTTCGAGTGTGTCGCCCTGCAAGTTGCTTCATTAACTCAGCGACAATGGGCATTCTAACCAATCGAACAGAAATCTTCGGGGCCTTGTGCGCCAATCCGCATTTGCATATTCAATGACACTTTTGTTTCGTTTTCTGGCCTTGATACCTTTGCGATGGATGCAAGGCTTGGGCGCTGGACTGGGCTGGTTGGTGTGGCTCCTGTCCCCTGCTTACCGACGACAGTTTCAGCGTCAAATTCAAGCTGCAGGATTGACATGGGCGCAAACCCGCGACGCTGTGTCTGCTACCGGCAAGATGGTTGCTGAGTTGCCTTGGCTGTGGGCCAGAGCGCAAGGACAGTCGGTGTTGCCGCGTGTGCAATGGGAAGGGCTTGCGTATTTTGAAGCGGCCATGCAAAACGGCAAGGGCGTGATTTTGTTGTCGCCGCATTTGGGTTGCTGGGAAATGGGCGGTCAAGCCTTGGCCGAAAAACTGGGCCCTGACTTCGGCGACTTGTTGGCCTTGTACCGACCGCCGCGCAAAGTGTGGTTGCAAGAGGTGGTGGGCCTGTCTAGGCAGCGCCAATTTTTTCAAACCGCCAGTGCTACTTTGCGCGGGGTGCGTGCCTTGGTCAAGCATTTGCACAAAGGTGGCTTCACCGCCATCTTGCCCGACCAAGTGCCGCCTGAGGGCCAAGGCGTTTGGGCGCCGTTTTTTGGACGACCCGTTTACACCATGACTTTGCTGCCCAAGTTGGCGCAGCAAACCGGTGCCACGGTCTTGCTGGCTTGGTGCGAACGCTTAGCAGCAGGTCGCTATGTGTTTCATGTCTTGCCACCCAGGTTGCAGGCCTTGAACCATGCGGACACCTCACCCGAACAAGCCGCCTTGCTGATGAACCAAGCGATTGAAAGCATGGTCTTGTCTCGTCCCGACCAATACCTGTGGGGCTATGCGCGGGATAAACAACCTCGGGCTGGCGACTGACGATGGATGCATTCGTGGCTTGGTCTATGCGGGTTTTGCAACACTTGCCTTTGCCGGTGTTGCGTGGCTTGGGTTTGGTACTGGGTAATTTGTTGTGGTTGCTGGCGCACAAACGCCGCAAAGTGGTGTTAACCAATCTGTCTTTGTGCTTCCCGGCAGTGGGCGCACAAGAGCAACGTCGGATGGGGCGAGCGCATCTGGTGTTGTTTGCCCAAGCTTGGCTGGACCGTGCCTGGTTGTGGCATGGCAGCCCTGATTTGGTTGCCAGTCGTTTGCAATTGGTGGGCGATGTGCAGGCTTTGCAGCAGGGCAAGGGCGCGGTCTTGTTTGCGCCGCATTTTGTAGGTCTGGATGCGGGTTGGACCGCGCTGTGTTTACACCTTGAACGCAACTTCACCACCATCTACACGCCGCAGCGTTCTGCAGGCATCGATGAATGGGTGCTGCATGGGCGCCAGCGTTTCGGGCAGGTGCGCTTGTTTCGCCGTGAGGATGGCTTTAAATCCATCGTCAGCACTTTGCGCCAAGGTGATTTGCTTTACCTTTTGCCCGATATGAATTTCCGCTTAGAAGAATCTATTTTTGTGCCGTTTTACGGTGTGGCTGCTGCAACGGTCACGACACTGCCTCGCTTGGCACGATTGGGACAGGTGCCTGTGGTGCCTATCACCACCCGCTTGAGCGCCAATGGCTACGAGGTGCAGGTTCACGCCGCTTGGATTGACTACCCAGGCGAGGATGCAGACGCAGACACCGCGCTGATGAACCAGCGTTTGCAAGTGTGGATTGATGAGATGCCCGAGCAGTATTACTGGGTGCATAAGCGCTTCAAGTCACGGCCTAAGGACGAGGCATCGCTTTACCCACCGGGTACCGATTAGGTTTTTTGTAAAAAAGCCAATAGCTTTTGAGCCACCATGGCAGGCTGCTCATGCACCAGCCAATGGCTGCCGTCAGCCACACGTTGCAAAGTTAAATCGGGGATGTAGTCTTCCAAGCCATCGATCAAACCGGGCGGCAAAGCGATGTCTTGCATGCCCCACAGCACCAAGGTGGGCAGCAAAATATCCAACATGGACTTGGGCAAGGTGATAGCTGCTGCAGCGGAGTCGTTGTCTCTAGGTGGTCGCAGTGGAGAAGCGCGGTAGTAGTTGAGTGCCCCCGTTAAACCTTGCGACCAGACCTCGCGGTACTGCGCTTTGACGCTGTCGGTCAGCCACGCATAGGGGCCATCGATAGCGCCCATGTTGGTGAAGAAAGCCCATAAACGGCGGTAGTCGTCCTCAGCCAGCAAACTTTCTGCGTCCGGTCGAATCAGAAAATTCATATAGGCGCTGGCGGCTTGTTGCTCGGGGCTGGACTGCAACTCACGCAAAAAAGTGCCTGGGTGCGGTGAGTTGATGATGGCGAGCTTGGCCATGGCCTCGGGGAACTGGTTGGCCATGTTCCAAGCCACTGCGCCGCCCCAGTCATGGGCGACCAAACAAGCCAAGGGTTGATGTGGAGACAACAGGTCCTTCAATGCCACCAGGTCTTGCACCAAATGTTTGGCGCGGTAGGCCGACACATCGGCGGGGGCACTGGAGCCTGCGTAACCGCGTAGATTGGGGGCGACACAGAAATAGCCGCCATGCTCGGACGCAGAGAAAAAACCCAGCATCTCATCCCACACAAACGCAGCTTCAGGAAAGCCATGCAAAAACAGCATCATCGGGCGGCCTTGCACGCCGGCCATGCGGCAGTCCAAAGTGATGCCGTTGGACAGGCTCACCAGTTGCTTTTTCATAAGACGGATGTGGGCGCTGGTGTGGATTCAGGTGCAGGGCTAGGGTGGGTCCAGCCATACAGTTCCATGCTCACTGCTTCAACGCCTTGTTTTTTCAGTGATGAAAACAAATGCGCTTGGCCACCACCGGATTGCAGCTTGGCAATCGACAAAGCTTTTTGGCCTTCGCTGCGGTTGAGTTTGTCGGCCTTGGTGAGCAGCATCAAAAACTTCAAGCCCTCTTCCACCTTGGGGCGAATGACTTCCAACAAAATTTCATCGAGTTCAGTCAAACCCAGGCGGGGGTCGCACAGCAACACCACGCCTTTCAAGTTGTCCCGTGTCATCAAATAGTTGGCCATGACGCGCTGCCAACGCACTTTGTCAGCCTTGGGAACAGCGGCATAGCCATAGCCTGGCAAGTCGGCCAGCACCGCGTCGGTCAGGTTCTGCCGACCCAGTGCAAACAGGTTGATGTGCTGGGTGCGGCCAGGCGTTTTGGAGGCATAGGCCAATTGCCGTTGCTGGGTCAGCACATTGATGCAGGTGGATTTGCCCGCGTTAGAGCGTCCAACAAACGCAATTTCAGGTTGTTCGTAGGCGGGTAGGTGATGCAACTGTGCAGCGGTGGTCAAAAAGCGAGCAGTATGCAACCAGCCCACGGCCTGTTTGATGCGCTGCGCCTGTGCGTCGTTCAGCGGGGGTGAGCTTGAGGCCAAAGGGTTTCTTCCAGAACGCCCAAAGAGGCGGACAGGGCTGCATTGTAGAATCACCAGCAGAATTGATAACCCATAGAAGCCATGAATTTTTTAGCCCGATTGCTGATTGCTACCAGTGCTTTGCTTGTTTGCAGCCTAGTGCTTGCCAACGACCCTCCCGCTGCTCCCGCCAAAGCTGACGCTGCCAAGGGCGGCGCTTTGTATGGGGCAGTCTGTACCTCTTGCCATGGTGCTGATGGCAATTCCGGTGCACCCATCTACCCCAAACTGGCCCAGCAACACCCTGAATACATTGCCAAGCAATTGGTTGAATACAAGTCTGGCAAGCGCGCCAACGCCATCATGAGTGGCATGGCTGCCGCGTTGAGCGAAGAAGACGCACGCAACATTGGCGCTTTTCTTGCCAGCAAAACCGCCAAGCCGGGTTTCGCCAAAGACAAAGATCTCGCCACCTTGGGTGAAAAAATCTACCGCGGTGGCATCGCCGATCGCCAAATTCCTGCTTGCGCCGGTTGCCACAGCCCCACAGGTGCTGGCATTCCCTCGCAATACCCCCGTTTGGCTGGACAGCACGCCGAGTACACCACCTCGCAACTGACCCAATTCCGTGATGGCGTTCGATTGAACAGCCTGCAAATGGGCCAAGTGGCGGCCAAACTCAATGACAAGGAAATCAAAGCCTTGGCAGATTACATCGCCGGTTTAAACTAAACTTTAGTTTGCACACAAAGCGCAAAGGCTGACGTGATGTCAGCCTTTTTTCATGGAGTTAAGCCAATGTTGATTCGAGTTTCCCCGCCCGCTGCATCTGTTGATCTGCCAAGCGCTATCACCCCTGCGTCTGCCTATTTGAATCGCCGCCAACTCATTGCGCACAGCGTGGCCGCGGGTGTACTGGGGAGCGGACTGTCTGCCGCATGGGCGCAAGCCACGCCTGCCCCCACCGTGGCGCCTGGCAAACTACCCGCCTTAGCCAACAAGCGCTCGCCCTTGGAAGGCAGCTTGGCCACCGATGTGCCCACCGCCTACACCTACGCCAGCACCTACAACAACTTCTACGAATTCGGCACCGACAAGTCTGAACCTGCGCGCAATGCCCACACGATGAAGACCAAGCCTTGGACCTTAGAGATTGAGGGTTTGGTGAAAAAACCCATGCGTTTGGGATTGGAAGAGGTGATGAAGTTAGGCGCGATGGAAGAACGTATCTACCGTATGCGTTGTGTAGAGGGATGGTCCATGGTCATTCCGTGGATTGGTTTTTCTTTGTCCACCCTTATCAAACATGCAGATCCCTTGGGCAGTGCCAAATTCATCGAGTTTGTGACCTTGGCCGACCCCAAGACCATGCCCAATGTCGGCTCGCGTGTGCTGGACTGGCCTTACACCGAGGGCCTGCGCATGGACGAAGCCATGCACCCCTTAACCCTGCTGACCTTTGGCATGTATGGCGAAATACTGCCCAATCAAAATGGCGCACCCATTCGTTTGAATGTGCCTTGGAAATATGGTTTTAAAAACGCCAAAAGCATTGTGAAGATTCGCTTCACCGAGAAACAGCCCGCTACCGCTTGGAACAAAGCCGCTGCCAATGAATATGGCTTTTATTCCAATGTGAACCCGAATGTGGACCACCCCCGCTGGAGCCAAGCGACCGAGCGTCGCATTGGCGAAGATGGGCTGTTCAACAAAAAGCGCAAAACCTTGATGTTCAACGGCTATGAAGCGCAGGTGGCGTCTTTGTACAGCGGCATGGACTTGAGCAAAAATTTCTGACGCAAGCTGCTTTTCGCATGAACTGGCGCACACCGCTTTTGTCGCCCTGGGCCAAACCCTTTGTGTGGTTTGTGCTCACACTGCCTGCTGTTTGGCTGATTTACGCTGCATTCAATGATCTTTTAGGCGCCAACCCCGCCGAGGCCTTGACACGCAGCACAGGCGATTGGACTTTGCGCGGTCTGTGCATGGTGCTGGCCATCACGCCTTTGCGTGAACTTACTGCAACGCCTGCACTTCTGCGTTTTCGTCGCAGCTTAGGTGTCACTACCTTTGTATACGCTTGCCTGCATATGCTTTGCTACGCTTGGTTTGACCAAGGTTTTGCATTGGATGATATTTGGCAAGACATTCTGAAGCGGCCTTTTATTTGGTTGGGTTTTGGCGGGTTGGTTTGCATGTTGCCCTTGGCCTTGACTTCCTTCAATGCGGCCATTCGCTATCTGGGAGTGAGGCGGTGGCAAATCTTGCACCGCTTGGTCTATGCCGTGGCTGTGTTGGCCGTGTTGCATTTTTTCTGGATGCGTGCAGGCAAAAACGACTTCGCTGAAGTAGGTGTTTATGCGGCTGTTTTAGGACTCCTGTTGGCTTGGCGGATTCGCACCTTGATCGCAACTCGCTGAAAAAGCATTTCTCACTTCATCAAAAATTTCTTGTAGATCCTAAATTTGTGTGAAGGCTTCTTTGAAGCTGCACAAGTATTTATTTTTATATGGCTATTTATATGGCCATTTGATAGGATCACAGGTGGATAAAACCAGATTTGAATGGGATGCCGCAAAGGATTTGGCTAACCAAAGCAAGCACCATGTGGCTTTTGCTTTGGCTCAATTTGCCTTTGCAGACCCCAGGCGCGTGATGGCGCAGGACATGCGCCACAGTGATGCAGAGCCTAGGTTTTATTGTTTTGGTTGGGTAGATGAAGGGGTTCTCACCGTCAGATTCACTTACCGAGAAGGTCTGATACGCATCATTGGTGCAGGTTATTGGCGCAAAGGAAAATTGATTTATGAAGAAAAAAACCAGTTACACCGATGAAGATTTGGGCGATGTCAAAACCATCGTGGATTTTTTACCTTCCCCCGAAAATTTGGCTTTTCGTGAGGACGGAGTGAAGGTAACCTTGGCGCTAAGCAAGAAAAGCGTGGACTTTTTCAAGCTTGAAGCCACTAAACATCAAACCCAATACCAGCGCATGATTCGTAGGCTTTTAGACGCCTATGTGGACGGACAAACAAAAAATTTACCGCGCTGATCAAAGCAAACGCTCTGCACGCATTTGGTCTTGTGCGTTTTCACGCTCGCGGATGATGTGCACCTGATCACCATCGACCAACACCTCGGCCGCGCGGCCTCGGGTGTTGTAGTTGCTGGCCATGCTCATGCAATAGGCCCCTGCGGACAACACCGCCAAGTGGTCACCGGCTTGCACCGCCAGTGAGCGGTCGCGGCCAATCCAGTCGCCGCTCTCGCACACGGGGCCGACCACGTCATACACCGTGGCTTCACCCCCGCGTTGCGCCAGCGGGACAATGTGGTGAAACGCTTGGTACATGGCCGGACGCGGCAAGTCGTTCATGGCGGCATCGATGATGCAAAAGTTTTTTTGCTCGCCGGGTTTCAGGTAAAGCACTTCGGTCAGGCACACACCGGCATTGCCCACCAATGAGCGTCCAGGTTCGATCATCAAGCGACGCTTGCCAAAACCACGCGCGTCCAAGCGGGCCAGCAGTTGCGCCCACAGCGCATCGGCGGCGGGCGGTGTGTCGCCGTTGTAATTGATGCCCAAACCGCCGCCAAAGTCGAGGTGGGGGATGGGCACACCAGCGGCTTCGATGGCTTCTACCAAGTCCAGCACCTTATCGAGGGCGTCTAGGTACGGCCCTGCGCTGGTGATTTGTGAGCCAATGTGGCAGTCGATGCCCACCACCTTCAAGCCCGGTAAAGAGGCGGCATGCAGATAGCCGCGCAAAGTGTCTTCGTGGGCGATGCCAAATTTATTGCCCTTGAGCCCAGTGGAAATATAGGGGTGGGTTTGCGGGTCCACATTGGGATTGACGCGGATGCTGACCGGCGCGACTTTGCCGCATGAGAGCGCCACTGCGCTTAGCACATCCAACTCGGCTTCGCTCTCGACGTTAAAGCAAGCGATACCGGCATCCAGCGCTTG
>CALPPP020000055.1 GCA_943325485.2 Rickettsia typhi | reverse complement strand
GACGGAGGCAATGAACTGGTCGCGAATATCAGATATTGCTTGCAGCTCTTGGCGTTTGACTTCGAGTTCATCGTTGCGAACTTTGATCTCTGCAATGGCTTTGTTGCTAAAGCCTTGGTAAATCAGTGTCAAAGAAATCAAGCTGCTGGCTGTGACGAAATACACGAAAAAAGCATAGATCTCATGGGTTTTGTTCAGGGGCGTGTTGTTGGGCAGTACATCCAGATAGGTCAGCACAGACATGACAAGTTGCAAAGCAATGACGATACCTGTCCAAATCCAACCTGCTCGGCGACTCACCATGTAAATCATCAAAATGGGGATGAGGTAGAGCCAGTTGATGCGGGGTGAAAAAATACCTTGGCTGAACCAGGCAGCCAGGGTGATATGAATAGCTGCATAGACGCACACAAAGCTCAGCATACGTTTTGCAGATACACCTGCATTGAGCATAACCAAGCTCAATGCGATTACCGCCATAAAGGCATAGCGACCCTCTTGGCTGCCAATCTGAGGCGTTAAAACAGCGATCAAAGCAATCACGATCAGCAACACCACACCAGAATAAAACACAAAGGGCATGCGTCCTTCGCGCAAGCGCTTGGGCGTGATGTTTCGAAGTGACTCGTACAAGTTCATCTCGCCAATCTCCAGCACCGCAGCACACAGGCGTGGAGTGCATCTTGTTCGAGTGGCTTGAACACAATGTCGTTCATTCCTGCTTCTAAACATTGCGCATGGTCGTTGGTGTTGCTGCTGGCGGTCAGACCAATGACCTTCACGCTGTGTGTCGGGCTAGGCATGCGCCGAATATGTTGCGTGGCTTGCAACCCGTCCATGTCTGGCATGAACATGTCCATCAACACCATATCGACAGGATTGTTTTGCAGCCAATGCAGGGCCTCTTTGCCTGAAAGGGCGGTATGAACTTGGCAGGCGGGCCATATTTTTTTGAGCAGACCCTGGGCGACCATGAGGTTGACTGCTTGGTCGTCCACCACCAAAAAAACTGTGGGTAAAGCATATTCAGCCAAGGCGAGGTCCTTCACGTCGCCACGTGATGGTGGTGATTCGGTGACATGTAAGGGCAGTTCTACCCAAAACAAGGAACCGCGATCTGCGACGCTGTTCACGCCAATCTGGCCACTTTGCAGCTGCACCAATTTTTCACAAATCGACAAACCCAGTCCTGTACCGCCATACAAATTGACCGCACTGGAGGAGGCTTTCTCGAACCTGCCAAAAATGTTCGATGCCTGTGCAGGCGTCATACCTATACCTGTGTCATGCACTTCAATGCGCAAGCCCATATCGCATCGTTTGAAATGCAGTTCAATAGCGCCTTGCCTTGTGAACTTCAAGGCGTTGTCTAACAAGTTGTGAATCAATTGGGTAAACCGTTTACGGTCTAGCATGACCCATTGGGGCAGCAGTGGGTCTATGCTGCAAATGGCTTGCAAATGTTTTGCGCCAGCTTGTTGACTCAGGGTTTGGGCCATTTCAGCAAAGCCGTCCTGCAAGGCATAGGGCTCTACACCAAGACGCATGCGTTGTGCTTGCAGCTGTGAAAAATCCAAAATATCGTTCACCAAAGCAAGCAAATGCTGTGTGGACTCACGGATCATGTCTACCCGGTCGGTGTCCAAAGTGTTGCTACCCACTTGGTCGCGCAACACTGCGTTCAAGCCCAAAATAGCGTTCATCGGCGTACGAAGTTCGTGCCCTACAGACGCAATGAATTCGTCTTTATGGCTTTGGGCACGAATCAATTCTTGGTGAAGATTCCGCAGTTCATGACCGCGCATTTGCAGATTCTCCAACTGTTTTTGTTGACTGTTGTCTAAAAAATCAAGAATCACAATCAAAGTGATGGCGCCTAGCATTTTGTTGGCGAAAGCCCATAAAACCATGTCCTTTGAAGCGTTAGTCTGTGGGTCTATCCATCCCGCTTGAGAGGCCAGCAAAATCAAGAATAAGGCATTGATATGCAAAAACAGCCATGCCACCGCCGCTCGTTTGCTGAGCAACACAAAAGGCATCAAAGACAGACCGGCAATCCATATCATGAGAACAGAAGCAGTTCCGCCGGTAATAAAAATCAAATAGAGCAATAAGCAGCTGGCAACCAGCATGATCAAGTTCACTGCCCAGAACCAATTCAAACCTCGCCTGAACGCTAGCCCTAAAACTGCAAAACAAACCCCTGCCCACATGAGAACTAAAGGGTTGTATTGCTTGTTTGGAATCCAACCCGTGATAAAGCAAGTCAAGAAACCAATGAGCGAAAAAAGTTCTATAAATTGGCTTTTCCAAACCTCTATCGCTTGATTCTCTTTGGCCAAAGCACGAGGGAAAAATTTTGTAATCAGCGCATGCATTGAAAATATCGGGGCTGTATTGCTTTTAATGGGTTGTCTGAATAATAAGCCAAGGCGTTTGGGCACCTGATTGGCATGCCGGTATGATCGCGTTTTTGGAGACATACCATGCGTCTGCTTGGCAAAGCGCTGACCTTCGACGATGTGTTGCTGGTGCCAGCCTATTCTCAAGTCCTGCCCAAGGACACCCAACTCTCAACACAATTTTCACGCCGTATCGCCTTGAACCTGCCCTTGGTGTCTGCCGCCATGGACACGGTCACCGAAGCGCGCTTGGCCATCGCCATTGCCCAAGAGGGCGGCATGGGTATCGTGCATAAAAACCTGACGGCTGAGCAGCAGGCAGCAGAGGTCGCCAAAGTCAAGCGCTATGAAAGCGGTGTGTTGCTTGACCCTGTGGTCATCACCCCCCAGCACACGGTTCGTCAAGTGATGTCCATGTCAGAACAAATGGGCATCTCTGGTTTTCCGGTGTGTGATGGCGGCAAAGTGGTGGGCATTGTCTCCGGACGAGACTTGCGTTTTGAAACACGCTACGACGTGCAAGTTAAAGAGATCATGACGCCGCGTGAGCGTTTGATTACGGTGCCCGAAGGCACAACCCCAGAGCAAGCCAAGGCCTTGCTGAACAAGCACAAGTTAGAGCGTTTGTTGGTGGTGAATGATGCGTTTGAACTCAAAGGCCTCATCACGGTGAAAGACATTACCAAGCAAACCAGTTTCCCCAATGCAGCTCGGGATGCTTCGGGTCGATTAAGGGTCGGCGCTGCGGTGGGCGTGGGACCGGGTACCGAAGAGCGGGTGGCGGCTTTGGTCAAAGCCGGTGTGGACGCCATCGTGGTGGACACGGCGCATGGCCACAGCCACGGCGTGATTGAGCGGGTTCGTTGGGTGAAACAAAACTACCCTGACATCGATGTGGTGGGCGGCAATATTGCCACCGGTGCTGCCGCCTTGGCTTTGGTAGAGGCGGGTGCCGATGGCGTGAAAGTGGGTATCGGTCCTGGCTCGATTTGCACCACACGCATTGTGGCTGGGGTAGGTGTTCCGCAAATCACTGCCATTGACAACGTGGCCATGGCTTTGCAAGGAACTGGTGTGCCATTGATAGCTGATGGTGGCATTCGTTACAGCGGCGATATTGCCAAAGCCATTGCCGCAGGTGCGTCCTGCGTGATGATGGGCGGCATGTTTGCGGGTACCGAAGAAGCGCCTGGCGAGGTCATTCTTTATCAGGGCCGCAGTTACAAAAGCTACCGTGGCATGGGCAGCATCGGTGCCATGCAGCAGGGCAGTGCCGATCGCTACTTCCAAGAAGCCACCACCGGCAACCCCAACGCCGACAAATTGGTGCCAGAAGGCATTGAAGGCCGGGTACCCTACAAAGGTTCTATGGTCAGCATCGTTTACCAAATGGCTGGGGGTGTGCGTGCGGCCATGGGCTATTGCGGTTGTGCAAGTATTGAGGACATGCGTAACCGCGCTGAGTTCGTTGAAATATCCACCGCTGGTATGCGCGAAAGCCATGTGCATGATGTGCAAATCACCAAAGAAGCGCCGAATTACCGCGCTGAATAATTTGCCATTGCGCAGGTATCCACCATGTCACATGACAGTATTTTGATTCTTGATTTCGGCTCGCAAGTTACCCAACTGATAGCTCGCCGTGTGCGTGAAGCGCATGTCTACTGCGAAGTGCATCCTTGCGATGTGTCAGACGACTGGGTTCGCGCGTACGCCAAAGATGGAAACCTCAAGGGCATTATTTTGTCTGGTAGCCACGCCAGTGTGTACGAAGTAGACGACCGTGCACCCGATGCGGTATTTGAATTGGGTATCCCTGTGTTGGGCATTTGCTATGGCATGCAAACCATGGCGCAGCAGCTCGGTGGCAAGGTGGAAGCAGGCCATACCCGTGAGTTTGGCTATGCAGAAGTGCGTGCCAGAGGCCACACCGCGTTACTGAAAGACATTGCCGACTTCACCACGGCTGAAGGTCATGGCATGCTCAAAGTATGGATGAGCCATGGCGACAAAGTCACCGAACTCCCCTCAGGCTTTAAGTTGATGGCCAGCACTGAGAGTTGCCCGATTGCCGGTTTTGCCGATGAAACCCGCCATTTTTACGGTGTGCAGTTTCACCCCGAAGTGACGCACACGCTGCAAGGCAGGGCTTTGCTGAACCGCTTTGTGTTGGATATTTGCAAGGCGTCTCCTGACTGGGTGATGGGCAACTATGTCGAAGAAGCGGTTGCGCGCATTCGTGAGCAAGTAGGTGCTGAAGAAGTCATCTTAGGTTTGTCAGGCGGTGTGGATTCGTCCGTTGCTGCTGCGCTCATACACCGCGCCATTGGCGACCAACTCAGCTGTGTGTTTGTCGACCATGGCCTTTTGCGCTTGAACGAAGGCGACGCGGTGATGGAGATGTTTGCGGGCAAGCTTCACGCCAAAGTCATTCGCGTGGACGCCAGCGACTTGTTCTTAGGTAAGTTGGCCGGTGTGGCTGATCCCGAAGCCAAACGCAAAATCATTGGCGCAGAATTTGTGACGGTGTTCAAACAAGAAGCTGCCAAACTCAAAGCCGGTACTGGCGGCCACAAGGGGGCCACCTTTTTAGCGCAAGGCACGATTTACCCTGATGTGATTGAAAGCGGCGGCGCCAAAAGCAAAAAAGCCGTCACCATCAAAAGCCACCACAACGTTGGCGGCTTACCCGAGCAACTGGGCTTGAAGCTGCTTGAACCCTTGCGCGATTTGTTCAAGGACGAGGTGCGTGAACTGGGTGTGGCGCTGGGTTTGCCGCACGACATGGTTTACCGCCATCCCTTCCCAGGTCCTGGCTTGGGTGTGCGCATCTTGGGTGAAGTGAAAAAAGAATATGCCGACTTGCTGCGCAGAGCAGACGCCATCTTCATCGAAGAACTGCGCAACACGCCGTTTGAAGGCGATGCATCCTTGGTGGCTTTTGGCGGCAGCCAAGCGCCGCGCAATTGGTACGAAGCCACCAGCCAAGCCTTTGTGGTGTTCTTGCCCGTGAAAAGCGTGGGGGTGATGGGGGACGGTCGAACCTACGACTATGTGGTGGCTTTGCGAGCCGTGGTGACCAGCGACTTCATGACAGCCGACTGGGCCGAGTTGCCCTATGCATTGTTAAAGAAAGTGTCGGGTCGCATCATCAACGAAGTGCGCGGCATCAACAGGGTGGTGATGGATGTGAGCAGCAAGCCACCTGCGACCATAGAGTGGGAATAGGGTGATATTCCCTTATATTTAAAAAGCCCTATTAATTTACCCTTTTTGAGGGCGGGAATTTTTCCCATAGTCGTGTTTGCCTCAAGATAGAGGCATTCGACCTTGATGGATATCGAGGTTTTTAAACACGATTCATATTTTTCAATGATCAGAGTTTTATTGGTTGATGACCATCCAGTTGTGCGAGCAGGCTACAAGCGGTTGCTTGAATACGATTCAAACATTGAGGTAGCAGCAGAGGCGAGTGACGCTGAATCTGCTTACATGGCATTTGTGGTTTATCAACCGGATGTCACGGTACTGGACCTGTCAATGCCTGGCGTAAGCGGCTTGAGTTTGTTGCAGAAGATGCTGATGCGTGACCCCGATGCAAAAGTACTGATCTGCTCTATGTACGACTCCCACACGATCAGGCAAAAAGCCTTCCAAGCAGGTGCTAAAGCATTTGTATCCAAGAATGTTGCGCCAGAAAAATTGCTGCTGTCGATTCATGCTGCCTATGTGGGTGAAGAATTTGTGGATACAGATGCGCCTTCATCACTGAGCCTGAGTGACACAGATGAAGAATTGGATCGCATCAACTCCCTTACTTTGCGAGAGCTAGAGTTGTTTCGGTTGTTGGCCCAAGGCAAGACAATCAGCTACTGCGCCAAGGTAATGAACTTGAATGAAAAGACGGTTTACAACCGTCAAACCAAGATCAGAGAAAAACTCAAAGTCGATACATTGGCTGGTTTGGTTCACTTGGCGCAACGCCACAATATTATTGAACCCAACTTTATTGCTTAGTGTTTTTTTTGGTTTTTTCTTGCGCACATCTGACCACCATGGGAAATATTCACAACATTAAATCTCTAGGTAGTTCTACTATGTAATCGGTCAAGTTGCAAAGTCCAAAATTCATAAGAAATTTAATTTTTGATAGTCAATTTCTTTATTGATTTTCAGGAGAATTGGATTTCTTGCGTTAGTACCAACCCTCAGTCGCTCTTAGTTTTTTAAGAGTTAGCTTTGCACAAAATGGAGAAAGAATGAAATTTTCAAAACAAATGAAATCAGGAATGATGGCTGCAGGCGTTGCTGCATCAGCACTGATCGGCGCACAGTCCGCATTGGCACAAGTAAGTGTCAAAGTTGAACAATTTGTCGAAGCCAAAGACCCCTGGGGCATGGCAGCGATGAAAGACGGCACCTTTTTCTTCACTGAAAAATGCGCTGGACTTTCCGTTCGTACACCATCAGGAAGCATCAACAAATTGTTGGGCATCGGCGGTTCAAGCGGTTTCTCATCTGTCAAAAATGACCTCTTCTGCGACGGTCAAGCTGGCGTATTAGGTGTCGCGGTTGACCCAGAGTTTGAAAAAAATCGTTACGTCTATTTGCGCTCCACCTCCAAAGGTGATAACCGTGCATTTGGTGGCTATGCCAACATTTTGATGCGCATGAAGGTCAGCGCCGACATGACGAGCGTTTCCGACGTGACGGAAATCATCAACGACATGGGTTACAAGCCCAAGAAATCCAACCACCCCTTTGGCGGCCCTGGTGCGCACAACGGTGGCGCTTTGGGATTCGGTCCTGATGGCTTCTTGTATGTGACGATTGGCGACAACCACAGCGGCCCCGGCCCACAAGACGGCACCAAGCTGGTCGGCAAAGTGTTGCGTGTTGACCGCGACGGCAAAGCCGCTGCAGGCAACAACCCTCCCGCTGGTTTTGACAAGCGCATCTTTACTTACGGTCACCGCAATCCTCAAGGCATCACTTTCCGTGGTAACGATGTTTACATCTCGGAAAATGGTCCTTGGCACTCTGACGAAGTGACCAAATTGGTCAATGGCGGCAATGGCGGCTGGGATCCACGTGGTGAAGTCAACGGTCGCCCTGCTTGTCCAG
>CALPPP020000054.1 GCA_943325485.2 Rickettsia typhi | reverse complement strand
TCCGATGAAAACCTTGTCTGGTTGGACTGCGAGATGTCTGGCCTTGACCCCGAAAAAGACAAGCTTTTGGAAATTGCGGTGGTGGTGACGGGGCCGCATCTGACGCCCCGCAAAGAAAGTGCTGTGTGGGTGCTGCACCAATCCGACGCTGTCCTCAATGGCATGGACGCGTGGAACAAAGGGACGCACGGTAAAAGCGGGTTGATCGACAAAGTCAAAGCCTCCACTTTTGATGAAGCGCAAGTGCAAGAGCAACTCATTGCATTTATGAAACTGTATGTTTCTAAAGGTGTGTCGCCCATGTGCGGCAATACCATCAGCCAAGACAGGCGTTTTTTGGTCAAGTACATGCCCAAATTCGAAGCTTGGTTTCACTATCGAAATTTGGATGTCAGCACACTCAAAGAACTTTCCAAACGATGGAAGCCGCAGGTGTATGCCTCTTTCAAGAAGCAACAAAGCCATACGGCCTTGGCCGATGTGCATGAATCGATTGATGAGTTGGTGCATTACCGAGAACATTTTTTGAAGCTTTAAAAATTTTTCTCAGGGTTGACCCTTATCCGTGCGACAATGTCTGTTGTTGGGTTACAGACCCACTTGCTACATCTGCCTCTCACCTTGGGTTCATAGAGTTGAACCACGCCAACATTCATTTATTGGCTTGCTTTGTTTGAAGGTTGATGTTTTTTTCCAACCTTTGAACGGAGCGCCCGCCTCTTGGCAGGGCTTTATCTATGACTGATTTGAATTCACACGCCTTGGCTGAAGTTGTTCTTGATACAACTGACGACAACTCTATTGCAACAACAGTTGCCCCAACGAAAGCCATGGCTGTTGATGGTTCTGGCTTTGTCGACATGGGACTTGCCCCCGAACTGCTGGCCGCTTTGCGCGACTTGTCGTTTACCCAACCTACGCCGGTACAAGTGCGTGCCATCCCTCTGGCCCTGCAAGACAACGCTGACAAACCCGCCAACGATTTGCTGGTTTCCAGTCAAACGGGCAGCGGTAAAACGGCAGCGTTTTTGCTGCCCGTGATGCACACCTTATTGCAACAACAAAAGCAGGCAGAAAAGGCCGAGAACAAAGCCTGGGCTGACAAAGTCGCCCAAGCTGTGGCCAATGGCGAGGAAGCCCCCAAAAAACCACGACGTAAAAATCCCACCGACACCCGCCATGTCAAACCTGCCAATCCAGGCGCTTTGATTTTGTGTCCTACCCGCGAATTGGCCCAGCAAGTGGCCAAAGACGCTATCGACTTGGTGCGCCATTGCAAAGGTCTGCGAATCGCTTGTGTGGTGGGCGGCATGCCTTACCCTTTGCAAATTGCACGTTTGCACAATGCCGATTTGGTCGTGGCCACGCCCGGGCGTTTGTTAGACCTGCAACGTTCCAAACAATTGAACTTGGACAAGGTGCAGTTCTTGGTGGTGGATGAAGCTGACCGCATGCTCGATTTGGGTTTTGCCGAAGACTTGGCCGAAGTTCACAAACTCACACAAACTCGTCGCCAAACCATGATGTTCAGCGCCACCTTTGCGCCTCGCATTCAGCAGTTGGCCGCTCGCATCATGCGCACGCCCCAGCGTTTGCAAGTGGATTCCCCTCAAGAGGCGCACGCCAACATCAAACAAGTGCTATTTTGGGCTGATAACCAGCAGCACAAGCGCAAGTTACTGGACCATTGGTTGCGCGACACCACCATCGACCAAGCCATTGTGTTTGCGTCTACCCAAATTGAATGCGATGCCTTGGCAGAAGACCTGCAACAAGTGGGTTTCTCAGCGGTGGCTTTGCATGGCGCCTTGAGCCAAGGTTTGCGTAATCGCCGTTTGCAAGCGCTGCGTGATGGCCGTGTGCAAATCTTGGTCGCTACCGATGTGGCTGCTCGCGGCATTGATGTACCCAGCATCAGCCATGTGTTCAATTTTGGTTTGCCCATGAAGCAAGAGGACTATGTTCACCGCATTGGCCGCACAGGCCGTGCAGGACGTGACGGCTTGGCCGTGACCTTTGCCGAATGGCGTGACCGTCGCAAAATTTTGGACATCGAACATTTCACACAGCAGCCTTTACGCGCTGACATGATCCCTGGCTTGGAGCCCACCCAACGCGCTCCCCGCGCACCCAGTGGCGCAGAGCCCAAGCGCTTTGGCAAGCCCTCGGGTGGACGCTCTTATGCGGGTGCTGCTGCCAAGCGTGGTTCTGGCTTCAAACCACGCGGCCCCGCCCGCGGTTGAGATCAATTTGGGGACTATCGCTCGTTGAGCGATGTCCCTAAAGTTTTGATCACTGGTTTTAACAAATAGGTAAGTAAGTTGCGCGTCCCTGTGCGGATATCAATGCTTGCTGTCATACCCGGTTTGATTTCCATCAATTTGACCTTGGGATTTTCTTGGTCTTTGGCTATAACGATATTGACCTTGTAATAAACACTGGGTTGACCGTTGGGTGAGTTGACCAATGAACCTTGTGCATTATTGTCAGACAGCGTGTCAGGGCTGATATCGGTCAATTCACCTTTCAGATTACCGTAAATGCTGTAGTCATAGGCGTCAAGCGTGATAAAAACAATTTGCCCTTTAACCAGCTGACCTATATCAGATGGGGCTACTTTGGCCTCTAGTAGCAAATCGTCCCCCACTGGCGCAATTTGCATGAGTTCCTCGCCAGGCCTGAGCACTCCACCTAGCGTATGGATTTTCAAGGTCTTCACCACGCCATCCATAGGTGCCATGATGTCGGTGTGCGACAACATGTTTTCAGCGCTGTTGAGTTTTTGGTTTTGGCTAGATAACTCATCCTCGATGCGCGTCAACTCGGTACGGGTATCTTGTAAATATTTGTTTTTGGTTGCGGCTATACGACCCTCGATTTCACTGACTTGGCGTTTGGCCCGCAACACATCAAGCTCGCTGACATCTCCACTTTTAAATAAATTGTCGTTCATGCGCTTTTCTTGCAAAGCCATACCCAAAGCATCTTGCATAGTGCGCAACTCTTCGTCAAGCGAGCGCTTTCGCTGCGTGTAAAGGCCTTGCTGAGCAGACACAAATTCTGGATAACGCTTGAACTCAGCACCAAACTTGGGGGTTTCAAAATGCACCTCGGCTTTTGCTCGTAGCAAAGATGCCTTGAGTGACATGATTCGTGCACGAGTCTCTTCAAGGTTGGCTTGCACCCGTTCTTTTTCAAGCACAGCCAGCAACTGCCCACTGGTGACGGTGTCGCCCTCTTGAACCCTGAGTTCTTTCAGCACGCCGCCATCTGCGGTTTGCACCAATTGGGTTCTCGCGCTCAATATCACCTGGCCCGTGGTGTGTACCGTTTGGTCAATTTCAAAGTAGCCAGCCCAAGCAATAAACACCCCTAGGCAGGCTGACAGCAGGATGATCAATCGGCCGCTGCGCTTGTCCTCGTATAGGTCATCGTCACTCATGCTGATTTGGCAGTTTGGCGGATGGGCATGACAGGATTTGGATTTTGCAAACGCTCCAACACTTTGTCTTTGGGACCATCCAACACAATTTCATGGTTGGCCACCACAATCAATCTATCTACCAAAGCAAGAAGTTCGTGTTTGTGGGTGGTCATGACCAAGGTGTCTGTAGGGCGTAAGGTTTGCGATAACGCTTGGATGATTTTTTGCTCGGTTTGTCGATCCATTGAAGAGGTAGGCTCATCGAGCAGCCAAATTTTGGGGCATCGCAAAAAGACACGGGTGAGATGTACTAATTGGCGCTGACCCGCCGATAACCCCATACCCCCCTCGGAGATGGGCAGTTGCAAGCCCTTAGGATGCGTTTTAATGACCAATTGAAGCAAGCCCGTTTTCTCTGCGGCCGCCAGCAATTGGTCGTCTCCTGGATCTAGCAGTCCCAAAATGAGGTTCTCGCGTAAAGTGCCTGCAAATAAGCGACCTTCTTGGGCTAAGAATCCCATGTTCTCTGACAACAGAGGCTTATTCAGATGAGTGATATCCATATGGTCAAGCAACACTCTTCCTTCTTGTGGCTTGTACATGCCAGACAACAATCGAAGTAACGTGGTTTTGCCTGACCCAATGGGGCCGATGATGCCAATTTTTTCACCAGCGTTGATTTGCAGTTTATTGATCTGCAATGCTTTTTGAGCATTGCCTTGATAAGCTGTACTGACCTTTTCAATCGCGTATGAACCTTGAATAGTCTGCGGCGTGAGAGGGTGTTCTTGTCCGTGGTGGTCGTCTTCCAATTTCCACAGACGGTCCAAGCCTTGTAATGCGGCTTTCACATGACCCCACTGCAAAAGCAAGGATGGCAACATGCTGACAGGCGTCAAAATCCGACCAGCCAAGATGGAGCAAGCAATCAAGCCGCCGAGGGTGGTCATGCCAGCAGACACCAGCAGTGCGCCTAAGGCCACTATGAGGACATAGGCGACTTGTTGCAGCGTGGCCGTGGTGTGTTGGTTTCTCTCTGTGATATGACGCAAAGTCATTTCATGGTTGCGTGACTCATCTGCTGCACCCATCCAACGGCTGAGCATGCGCCACCCGCCTTGGCCGGACTTGATGGTTTCAGCGCCTTCTATGGTTTCAACCAAGATGCCCGTTTTGAAGTTGCTCAGGTGTGTGGCGCTGCTGGCCAGTTTTTCAATGCGTTTGCGATACCAGACGCCACTGGACAGTGCCAGCAAAAAAAACAAAATGGGGATTGCTGAAAGAATGGGATGGCCTAAAAAACCAATCAAAACTAAAAAGATGACCACAAAAGGCGCATCCACCATCAAGTGGGTGGTGGCGGTGGTGAGAAAACTGCGTACCGTTTGGTAGGCACTCATTTGAGCTGCCAAACTCCCCACACTTGAGGGCAATTGGTCTAGGCGAATCGACAGCAAGCGCATGAACACTTTGCGAGATAACTGCTGATCCACAGAATCTATCAACACATCGTAAAGCGATGATCTTGCATGCTTCATCAAGTACTCCACCACAAGTGCCATCAAGACACCTAAGGTCAACACCGTTAATGTTTGCGTGGCATTGGTGGGTATGACGCGGTTGTAGATTTGCATGCTGTAGAGCGAAGTGCCTAGTGCCAATATATTGATGGCCATGGTTGCCAACATGATTTCAAATAAACGCGTAGGGTGCGAGAACAACTGTCGTTTGATGAGGCTATAGACAGGACTGGAGGACGAGTCAAACGGTTGCAACAAAGAGAGCTTGACTAAATGGGTTTCCTTCTGGCTGGGTAAGTCGCTGGTGGACTCCACAAATTTTTGCTGTTCTTGCGACCAAGTCTCCAAAATCCACTTTTGATGAGCGTTTTGCCCGCGAACCACAAACCATCCCACCAAAGGGCTATGCGCCAGTAACGGCATATTGGCAGGATCGGGTTTACGAAACCAGCGTGGTTCAGGCACATTCAAAATACGACCCAGCGCATTGATGGTCTGTTTCACATTACGTGGCTTGCGTTGCTTGACATCAGCAACGGCTTGTAACAAAGCTGAGCGGTCTATGGGATTTTGTTGCAGTTGCGCAATGCGAACCAAGCAGGCCGGTAATGAAGCGAGAGTGCTCATGGCTTGGGGTTGACTTGTGAGTAGTTGTCGCTAGTCAAAATGTGCAGGTGCCAACTGGTTTGCAGTTCTGTCCCGCGCAACTCCGCCCATTGCATTTCGTTTTGGGCTACATCTTTGGCCGCCGTCATCAAGTCAAGCCAAGTCTTTCGACCCGCATTGAACTGCCGTTCAAATGAATCCAATACTGCCATAGAGGAATCTAGGGCCCCTCGGATGGCTTGCATTCTTTGTTGCAAGGATCGAATCACACTCACATCGTTCATGACCTGCTCTCTTACAAGTCGCTCTTGTGATTGAATTTCGAATTCACTCGTGTCTTCTTGTGCCTTGGCAGCAGATATCTGGGTGAAGCTTGACAGACCAGGGCCAAATTTGCTGCTCACCCCAATAAACACACGTGTATGTGCATTGGTATCGGTTGAGAAAAAATTGCCGTATTGGCGTTCTGCCCGAACATAGATATCGGGTTTTAAGGCCGACTCTTTTTCTTGCTTGCTGGCGCGAAAAATCAGCGCTTGCGCTTTGGCTTTTTGCAATTCAGGCGAATGTATTTTGGCATTGGCCAGCAAACTATCGAGCAACTGCGTGTGTTGAATGGGTCCTGTTTTGTCGCCTTGCAGTTGTGTCGCGTTGAAAGAGTGCCCCGTTAACTCCATCAGTTTGTGAATAGCCAACTCGGCTTGCAACTTGGCTGAAAAAAGTTCCCCTGAGGTTGCATCAAGTCGGCCTTGCACGAGCGTGAGGTCGCTTTGGGGGGAGACCCCTTGCGAAATGCGATTTTTAGCTTGCTGTAAAAGTTTTTGATGGATGGCTAAACTTTTTCCAACAGATTGCACTTTGAGTTCTGCGCTGCTCCACTCGGAATAGGCTTGCACCACTTTGAGCGCAATTTGCCGGCGCGTTTCACGAACGCTGGCTTGGCTAAGTTGCAAGTTTGCTTTGGCTTTGTCCAGTTGTGCGGTGAACTGACCGCCGGTGAAGATGGGCTGGCTGATGCGGACGGTAGCAACGCCATCACTGCCGATATAGCTTGGGTCAGCGCTGTTTTTTTTGACGCTTTCATAACTCAGTTGTGGTGTGGGGTACCTTTGGTACTGCGCTGTTTCAATGCCACTTTGCGCTGATTTTTCATTGGACAGTTGCGCCCGCACGGAAGGATGTGTATCGATGGCCAATTGAATCAATTGCCCCAAATTCAAGGTTTGTGCAGCAACCCAGCCATGCGACAGGCCAATTAACATGCCAATAAAAAACCTATGGAAAAACATGCTGAGCATCGACGTTAGAATTTGGATAATTGATTGATTCGGGAATAAACTGTTAAATTACAAGATATTGTGAGATTCTTTGAATGCGCAACATTAAAAAAAATCGTTAATGAAGGCAATTTCTTCCTTCATCTTATTTAAGCGTTGCAAAACAACCTCGAATTCACTAATTAGTGAATTTTTTTGGCAATTTGGAAATGCTGTTCAGCTTTTATAATGAATTATTAATAACTTTAATATTTTTAAATATGAATACTATAATATAAATTATATTTTGTATTTTTGAAGGCAATAACCAATAATTTAAATTTTTCTCAATGAAATCAATGGCTTCAATAAAAAACTTAATTCACATTGATTCTTTGCTAAGATGCCGAATAAGGAGCATGTATGGCTAATCAATCCGATACTTTAGAAAGCGTTGTCATTGGTGACGGCGTTGTTGTCAAGGGTGCGTTTACCGTTCCGTCCAAAGCCGTGATCAATGGCGTGATCGAAGGTGACTTGACGGCAGAAGAGGTCTTGATTGGCCCCACTGGACGTATCAGTGGACGCGTTTCGGCCAAAGTGATTGACGTTCGCGGTCAACTTCACAACACCATCGTCAGTGAAAAAAGCCTCATTGTTAGGACAACTGGGAAAATAGTTGGAAAAATTCACTATTCAGAAATCGAGATTGAAAAGGGCGGTGAAATTG
>CALPPP020000053.1 GCA_943325485.2 Rickettsia typhi | reverse complement strand
GGGGACCAAGCTGAACATGGATTCGCCAAACACGGCATGCCCTATGCTGACACAGTAAAGCCCACCAGAGAGTTGCCCATCAATCCAAGTCTCTATGCTGTGGGCAAAACCAGCGGTATGCAAGGCCTTGTAAGCACTGACCATATCGGCCACGATCCATGTGCCGTTTTGCCCAGGGCGAGGTGCACGGGCGCAGTGCTCGATGACCGCATCAAAAGCTGTATCGATGCGGATTTCCCAATTTTTTTGCTGTTTCATCCACTGCCGCAAGGAACGGTGGAAACGGAAATGCGCAACCTGCAAAACCATTCGAGGATCAGGACTCCACCACAGCACGGGTTGACCTTCGCTAAACCAAGGAAAGCAGCCTTTGCTGTAAGCTTCCCGCAGACGCTCAACAGACAGTCCGCCGCCAGCTGCTAATAAGCCCTCCACACCATGGGAGCGATCCCAGGCCATTGAGGGGTCTGGCAGCGGGTCGTTTGGCCCGAGATAAATCAAGGGCGGATGGTTCGGTGGCATGGGGCTGGGGCGAGGCAGGTTTCAAAGGAGAAGATACACCATGAACGATTGGGTTTTAAGAGAAACGCCCGCAACAGGCGTCACGCGTTTGGTGCTCAACCGACCCGATAGCTTTAATGCCCTGTCAAGCGAGATGCTGAGCGCCTTGGATGACGCGTTACAAGCTGTGGCGCAAGACGCATCGTGTCGCGTGGTGGTCATTGCTGCAGGCGGTCGTGCATTCAGCGCCGGACACGATTTGCGTGAAATGCGCAACCATCCTGACCACGACTTCTACACCCAATTATTTGCACAATGCAGTCGAATGATGTCGCGCATTCAAAATCTGCCCCAACCCGTGATTGCCGAAGTACAAGGCATTGCGACTGCAGCGGGATGTCAGTTGGTCAGTATGTGTGATCTGGCTGTTGCCAGCCAAGAGGCTCGGTTTGCGGTGTCGGGCATCAACTATGGTTTGTTTTGTTCCACCCCTAGCGTGGGCTTGAGCCGCAATATGCACCGCAAGCAGGCCATGGAAATGCTTTTGACCGGCGATTTTATTGACGCAGATACCGCCAAAGAGCGTGGTTTGATCAACCAAGTGGTGCCAGCCGAGGTGTTGGCTGAGGCGGTTTTACAGTTGTGCCTCAAGATTGCAGCCAAACCCGAGCCTGCGGTTCGTTTAGGTAAAGCCTTGTTTTACCAACAGCTTGAAATGGGCTTGAGTGCGGCTTACCAGTTGGCAGGTCAAACCATGGCTTGCAACATGATGGAGGACAGCGCCCAAGAGGGCTTTCAAGCCTTTTTAGACAAGCGAAAACCTGATTGGTCCGCTGGATAAAAATCTTTGCATGTTCATCGCGGATTTTCAAAAAACACAATATTGGAATAACTGCTGAATTCGAAATAGACCCGTTTTTCGTTGGCGTCGACTTGCATATTGAGGTTCTCGTCCAATACGCCATACCCGTAGCGGTAGTCGCGGGCTTTACCGTCATCGGTCCCCAAAGCCGTGCTGAGTTTGTCCACCTTGAGAAAGCGGCGCACCAATTTATCGCCAGCATAAACTTCCAGTACGCCATCGGTGCCCGTCCAGTTTTGGATGCCGCGGCCTAATTTGTTCTGCTGCTCTTGGGTACAAGCGCTCAGCAACAAGGCCCCCATGAGAGCCATCGCCAAGTTGGCACGGGTCACAGAGGGAAAACCGAATTGGCGTTTCATGGGTGGGCCTTATTTTTTGACGACCAAAAGTTGGATGCTTTGGATTTGCTTCTTAAAAATCTTATCGGAATCGTCGTAAATTTTTTGACACAAATCGGCGACATCACTGCTTTCAGTTTCTTTGCGAAGCAGCAAAGCCGTGCTTTTTTTCAGCTCTTGGTAGGCCACAGGAATCGTTTGTCCTGAAGGCAGCTGCACAGTATCGAGGTTTTGAAAATAGCCTTTGAATTGGTTGGCAATACCTTCAAGCTGATCGGGTCGTTTGAGGAAGTCCTTGGGGATGGCATTCAAAAATTGATTCAGATCGAAATCGGGGTAAGCCTTGCCTTTGCAAATAGGGTCTGCGTCGATTTGTTTTTTGTAGCCAAAAGCGGTGATGACGCCAAAGGTGGCGTGGTAAATCCTGTCGTCGTTGCTGGGTTCTGCTGCATGCAGGGCCGTGCCAAACGATAAAACAAGGGTGGCGATGATCAGGTGTTTTGCGATGAAGTTGTTTTTCATTTTGTCTCTGTGGTGGTGACTGTGGTGGGTTTCTTTTCCCAAAAAACAGCTTTATCAGGAAAAATCCAGCGGATACCGCCGCGTGGTTCGGTGACATCGCCTTTGAAGCGAGGGATCAGTTGCATGGTGGTATGCGCCACGGTTTGACCAGCGGCAAAACCTTCGTTGATACCAATGTTGAAGGCTTGAGGGCTGAGCTCATTTTTGAGCACATTCTTGGCTCGCATCATCATGAAGGTCAGGTCTTCGCGCTCTTGGTCGGTGAGATCGAAATAGGATTCAACATGACGGCGGGGGATGATGAGGGTGTGGCCCGGCGAGACGGGAAAGACGTCGCGAAACACCAAAGTCAGCGGACTTTGGTCGATGATGCGTGACTCGGACAAGTTGCAGTAAGTACAGACGGGAGGTTTATCCATAAGCCATTATCTCGCTTTAAGAAGTTCGGTTGGCCTTGGAGCGGATAAAGCTCACAAGGTCCCATATTTCGTCTGGGGTGAGTGCGTCTTGCCAAGCAGGCATGGTGTTTTTACCGTGTGCAATGCGAAAGGCCATGATGCCGTCAGGAAAAAAGGGGGGTGAAGCAACCATTGTCAGGTCTTTAGGCCTCTTGGTTAACAGGGCGCTGGCAGGCCCATCACCTGACCCAGCAGGCCCATGACAACTCAAACAATTCAAAGTCCATATTTGCTCACCTCTTGCTACCGATTCGATAGAACCCTGAAAGGGATTGGTCTGAAAGGCGGCCAACACCAAATCACGTTGGAGAAAGAGCAAAACCACCAAAGCGAGTGTGATGAAAAACAGGCCTTTTTTCAGTAAGGAAGATAAAAGCATGGGCTCAGCAGGAAAGCACTTTAAAAAGTAGGTCATTCTAAATGGCGAGGCAATAGCACCCATTGACCGAAAGACGAAAAGCGCAAACAACTGAGGCTGATATGCTTGCCCAAAATTTTAGGGGGCTATGCCAAATGGCGCCATCCTGAACTCTCGGTCAGCTGTTTACCAGGGAAGATAATGGGCGATTACACAAATATGTCGGGTTATTACGACTTAATCATGACATCTGGTTATTATGATTACGACAAAATTGTAGACAATTTGGTGCAGCATTTACCTTTTTCCAATGTTCTGGAGATCGGTTGTGGAACCGGCTTGATCATGGAAACTTTGGCCAAGCGCCAGCCCGAAGTGACCATCACAGGCGTAGATTTGACCCAAGCCATGTTGACGATTGCGCAACAACGTTTGCAATCATTTTCCCAAGTGAGGTTGCAACACCAAAACGTGACTGAGTTGCATTTGGCCCAAACCTATGACTTGGCTTTTTCTTATGGCGGCGTCTGGTACTTCGTTATTGATGGAAACAATGAGCCTTTTTTGGTCAGCCACATTGCGCAAGACGAGCCCAACAGAATCGGCCTCGCACAAATTGCCAAGCACGTCAAAGCAGGAGGGCAATTGCTGTTGGGCGTTCAGGGGCCGCACCATGACTACGCCAGTCCCATCTCTAACGGCATGCTGTACTCGCAAAAAATTGAGCCCAGTGAGCATGGGTTTACCAAGCATTACTATTTGGCCGACGTTGACAAAACTTTGATGGCGCAGACCATTCACTACCGAACCTATTCCTTTGCCCAAGCCTTGGATATGCTTCAAGGTTTTGGCTTTACCTACCAGCCTTATGCGGGCGACAAACCCCAGTTTTTGACGTTTAAAAAATCATGAGTCATTTGCCAACTCTGGCCTTTATCGGCGTTGGCAACATGGGCAACCCGATGGCGGCAAATTTGCTTCGCGCTGGTTACGACTTGAGCGTCTTCGACACCGTTGCAGCCAAGACAGACAACTTGGTGGCCTTGGGTGCCAAGCTCGCATCCAGCGTTGCGCAAGCCGTGGCGCAAGCTGATGTGGTCATGTCCTCCTTGCCAGGGCCACCGCAAGTCAGCCAAGTCATGCTTGGCGCTGACGGCGTTATTGCCCATGTGCGCTCAGGTACCACCGTGATTGACACCTCCACCAGTTCGGTGGAGTTGGTGCAAAGCTTGGTGCAAACCGCGAAAGCCAAAGGGGTGGATTTTTTAGAAGCCCCAGTCACCAATGCGGTGGACATGGCGGCCTTGGGGCGTTTGTCAATTTTTGTCGGTGGCGACAAAGACTGCTACGACAAACATTTGCCTATTTTTAATGTCATAGGCGAAAAAATCTTTCACTGCGGCAAACCCGGCAACGCGGCCACGGTCAAGCTCTTGACCAACCTGTTGTGGTTTGTCGGCGCCGCCACCATTGGCGAGGCGCTGATGTTGGGTGCCAAAGCCGGTGTGCCGCTCAACGTGGTGCAAGAGGCTATTACTTCCAGTGCAGGCGACAGCTGGGTGGCTCGCCACGACATCCCTTCCATTTTTGCCGGGCACTACGACCCGAGTTTTTCGCTGGCCTTGTGTTGCAAGGACTTGGGTTTGGTGAACCAAATTGCCCAGTCACAGGGCTACTCGCTCACCATGGGTGCACATGCCCAAGCCTTGTTTGAAGAGGCAAGAGCCCGTTACGGCGATGATGCGGCAGAACTGCACGTGGTGAAGTTGCTGGAAGAAAGGGTTGGTATGTTGCTACGTCCACCGCACGGAGAGGCTCTGCAGCCATGAGCCGTCAGTCGCAACTGCTGCAAGAAGCGATGCGGCACATGCCCCAAGGCGTGGCGGAAAACTACCGCTACTGGGGCCCCGATCGCACCGTCTTCATCCAACGTGCCAAGGGTTGCGAATTGCTCGATGTGGACGGCAAAACCTATGTGGATTTCCGTTTGGGCTATGGCCCAGTTATCTTGGGCTATGGCGACGAGCGGGTTGACAAGGCGGTGGTTGGGCAAATACAAAGCGGCGGCACCTTGACGGGTTTTGCGACCGAGCTCGACACCTTGGTGGTGCAGCAAATCAAAGCCCTGTGTCCGCAGATCGACAAAATGCGTTTTGCCAACTCGGGAACCGAAGCGGTGATGGGCGCAGTGCGTACCGCACGGGGCTTTACGGGGCGAGAGCGCATGGCGACGGTCGAGGGTGGTTTTCATGGTTTGGCCGATGAATTCATGTGGAAGTCCGACATCGAAAACTGGGACGCCCATAGCGGCCAAGCCCCTGAGGTGATTCCCTTTGGCGCAGGCATTCCCCCTAAGACCCATGACTTGGTCGACATCATTGGCTTGAACGACTTTGCCGCCTTGGAAGATTTGTTTCAGCGCCGTGACCACCAACTGGCTTGTGTGGTGCTCGAACCCATCATCGGCAACGCAGGCAGCATTGCAGCGAGCCAAACATGGTTGCAGCGCTTGCGGGATTTATGCACGGCCCAAGGCACCTTGTTGATCATCGATGAGGTGAAGTCGGGTTTTCGTGTCGCCAAGGGTGGGGCGCAAGCCTTGTATGGCATTTATGCAGATTTAACGACCTATGCCAAAGCCATGGGCAACGGCTATCCGGTGGCCGCATTCGGTGGCCGCGCCGATGTGATGGATGTGGTGGGTGCGAATGCGGGTGCCGTGGTGCATGGGGGTACCTACACCGCCAATTTGGTGGGTTTGAGTGCTGCCCATTGCACCTTGGACATCTTGACCCACACAGATGCACTGCAAACCGTGCACCATGTGGGAGAGCGTGTTCGTGATCTCTTGGGCAGGGTGTTCACGCAAGCAAGCATTGAACACAGGTTTGCCGGACCTGCTTCCATGCTGGGTATTCACTTCACCCCCACCGTGCCAGAAACCTACCGCGACTGGCGCAAGACCAACAGCAGCTTGTACCGCGAGTTTTGCTGGCAACTGATTGACCGTGGTGTGATGCTCGAACCTGACTCCCGAGAGCCTTGGTTTTTTTGTGAAGCGCATCAACACATGGACTTTGGCTGGTTGGAGGATGTAGCGACACAGGCCATGCAAGCGGCGCTCAGGGTGAACCCTTAGAACCGCTGGTCGCAGTTAGAATTTTTTGAGCCTTTCATTTTTAACACCACCACCCGGAGACAACCTTGACCTCATCTCGCTTCAACCCCTTGCGTCGCCATTTCACTTTATCGGCTGTAGCCTTGGCCATGGCCTTGAGCACCCAGGCTGGCGCACAGCAAGCCAAAAACATCACCTTGATCACCCCTTATCAGCAATCGGTCACCACCAATGAAATGCTCACCACCTTGTCAGAACTGTCTGGCAAAAAAGGTTGGAAAGCCAATGTGATCGATACCAAAGGCGACTTTGGTCAAATGGCCAGTCGCATGGAAGATGCGATTGCCGCTAAAACCGATGCCATCGTCATCGTCAGTGCAGACCCTAACCAAGTCAAAACACAAATTGCAGCGGCTGCAGCCAAAGGCATCCCCGTGTTTGGTTGCGACTCGGGCTACATCCCCGGTATGGTGATGAATGCCACCAGCGACAACACCGCCATGTCTGACGCCATCAGCCAGCATTTGCTCAAAACCATTGGCAACAAAGGCTCTATCGTGGTGTTCACGCACCGTCCCCATCCTGGTGTGCTCAAGCGCTCACAAGCGCTGGACGCCTTGCTGAAAAAGAACCCCAACATCAAAGTCATCAGCGAACAGCATGTCCAAGTGCCTGGCCCCATTGAGAACGCTCGCAAATCCATGGAAAGCATTTTGACGGCCAACCCTGCCAAAGGCTCCATCACCGCCGTGTGGGCAGCCTGGGACGAGCCCGCTATTGGTGCGACCCAAGCCATCCAAGCCGCAGGCCGTAATGAAATTGTGGTCACCGGCATTGACGGCACCAGCCAAGCCAATGACCTGATCAAAAAGGGCTCACCCTTTGTCGCCACCATGAAGCAAAACTTCCGTGGCATGGCTGAACTGGTGACAGCGCAAATGGAAGCTTCCTTTGCAGGCAAAAAACCCAGCAGCACAGAAATGTACGCACCGGCCAGCTTGATCACCAAGTGACCGCGGTTCTTCAAGGCGTCGGCTTGACCAAGCGGTTTGGCGGGCTGACGGCTTTAGAGGGCGTAGATATCGCGTTGCACGCTGGTGAGGTGTTGGGCTTGATTGGCGAAAATGGCGCTGGCAAGTCCACCTTGATCCATGTGCTGACCCGCAGCTATCCTTGTGATGAAGGACAGCTAAGTGCGCCAAACCCCACGGCTGGCATAGCCGTGGTTCACCAAGACCCGCAACTGATCAGCAGTCTCAGTGGCTTAGACAATGTGTTTATAGGTCTGCCATTTCCCACCACAGCCCTCGGAACGCTGATTTCCTATGCCAAGATGCGGTCTCTGGCACAGGCCGCATGTGATGAATTGGGCGTAGCGCTGCCTTTAGATCAGCTGGTTCTCAGTTACACCGCGACACAGCGCTTTTACTTGGCGTTGTTGCGTTGCTGGAT
>CALPPP020000052.1 GCA_943325485.2 Rickettsia typhi | reverse complement strand
TCCATGACCCAAGTAAACCTCGCGTACACGCGGATCCGCCGCCATCTCTGCAGGTGTGCCTTCTGTCAGCACCGCACCATTGACCATCACCGTCATGCTTTTGGCAAAGCTGAACACCAAGTCCATGTCGTGTTCGATCAGCAAGACGCTCACATCCGCTGGCAATGCCGCCACGGTGCGCAAAAGTTCTTCACGCTCACCCGCAGGCACACCCGCCACCGGTTCATCCAGTAACAGCACACTGGGCTCACAAGCCAAGGCAATCGCCATTTCCAGTAAACGTCGTTTGCCATAGGCAAGTTGCTGTGTGGCTTGGTCCATGACCTCCAGCAAATGAAATTGGCTTAACAAGCTTTCACAGCGCTCAGCAACACGCGGGTCATGCCCCAGCGGTCGCAGCGCTGATGCACCCATCCCTAGGTGTTGTGAGACGGTCATGGCCAATGTTTGCAAAGGTGTGAGCCCGTTAAACAATTGGTTGATTTGAAAGGTCCGTACCAACCCACGTTGCACACGCTGATGCGGTGCCAAATGAGTGATGTCTTCACCCAGCAGACGAATGCTGCCAGCAGTGGGTGGCAACACGCCAGTGAACAAATTGATGAGCGTGGTTTTGCCTGCACCGTTGGGGCCAATCAGGGCATGACGAGCGCCACGCAGCAACTGCAAACTGACGTTGTCCGTGGCGGTGATGCCACCAAAACGCTTGACCAAGCCCTCGCAGGATAAAACGATGGCTGAGGTCATGCGCGTCGACCCCATGTCCAAGGGCGAAGCAAGCGGGCACGGCCCACCAACATCAGCAACACCAAGAAGAGCCCCAACCAAAACGTCCAGTACTGCGGCGTCCAAGCCGAGATGATGCTGTGCAAACTCTTGAACACCACAGCCCCAATGATGCCGCCCCACAACCATCCCGTGCCACCAATGACCAGCATCAGCAACACATCCGCTGAGCGATCAAAACCAAACACATCCAGCGATGCAAAGCCCGTGGTTTGGGCTTGCAAACCACCCGCCATGCCCGCCAAGGCCGCCGCCAATGTGTAAGCTGCTATCAAACGGGCATGAACAGGTATGCCAATGGCTTGTGCGCGTAAAGCGTTGTCGCGTATGGCTTGCAAACTGAAACCAAAAGGAGAAACAACCACTTGACGCAACAGCACAAAGACACACAGTGCAACTGCCAATGCATACCAAGCAGCGGTTTGGCCCATCAAGTCAAAATCAAACTGCCCCAACACAGGCCCCATGACCACGCCTTGCAAACCGTCGGCGCCTCCGGTGATGAAGTCCAATTTGTTGGCCAACTCTTGCAGGATCAAAGCCACGCCCAGCGTCACCATCAAGCGGGTCAAATCCGAACCACGCAAAACACCCAAGCTGCAAAAAGCACCCAACAAGGCTGTGACCGCTGTTGCAACTGCCAAACCCAGCAAGGGGTCAGGGTTGATGTGCTTGGCAAACAAAGCGGCGCTGTAAGCACCCATGCCAAAAAACGCCGCATGCCCTAAAGACACGATGCCGCTGTAGCCCAAAATCAAATCCAAAGACATGGCAAACAGCGCAATGATGGTGATTTCACTGATCAACAAAGCATGTGTTGGCAGCAACAGGGGCAGGCACAGCAAGAAAGCCCATAACGCAAACTCCCACCACCGAGGTTTGGCATAAATGCGAAGACTGTGCGCTACACCGCTCATTTGCCACCCCGCGAAAACAAGCCTTGGGGTCGCCACAAAAGAATCAAGATCATCAAGCTGTAGACAATGAATGCGCCCAACTTAGGGATGTAGTATTTGCCCGCCACATCCGCGATGCCCAAAAGCAAGGCTGCCAACAGGGGGCCCGTCAAGCCTGAGGTGCCACCCACTGCTACCACGATCAAAAAGTAAATCATGAACTTGAGTGGGAAGATGGGGTCCAAGCCCAGCACCTCTGCGCCTAAAGCACCACCCAAACCTGCCAGACCAGAGCCCATCGCGAAGGTAAGCAAAAACACCTTGTTCACATCGATGCCCAATCCTGCGGCTACGCGTTGGTTGTCCACAGCTGCTCTTAATTGAGCGCCAAAGCGCGTGCCTACCAGCAGCAGCTGAAGCACCAGCGCCAATACCGCACACACCGCGATGATGGCCAAGCGGTAGTGGCCCATGCCCAAAGCGCCGTCCCAAAGCTCGGTGCGTCCTTTTAAGAACTCAGGCAGTTGCACCAGTTGCTGGGTGGAGCCGACAAAGTAGTCCACACCAGCCACGGCCATGAAAGTCAAACCAATCGAAAACAGCACTTGGTCGAGGTGGGGTTTGTTGTACATGCGCCGGTAAAGCGTGACTTCCATGAGCGCACCCAACAATGCGGCGACCACGAACGCTAAAGGCACACACAACAAAAAAGGCAGGCCTGCATGCTGCATGAGCAGCACCGTGGTGTAGCCCCCAGCCATGGCAAAAGCGCCATGCGCCAAGTTGATGAAATTCATCAAACCCAGCGTGACCGCCAAGCCAATCGACAGGATGAACAGCAACATCCCGTAGGCCACACCATCGAACAACAATGTCAGCATGACTGTGCTTATTTGGTTTTGCCAGGGTCTTTCATGTCTTTGATGGCATCAAACTCCACGTTGTAGAGCTGGCCGTCCTTCTTTTCCACTTTGCGCAGGTAAATGTTGTGAACCACATCGCGGGTTTGCGCATCGATGTAAATTTGGCCGCGCGGGCTCTCAAAAATTTGACCCTTCATGGCCGCCAGCATGGCCTCGCCACCGCCTTGGCCACCCTTGGTATTTTTCAAAGCTTCATAAATCACGCGCATGCCGTCATAGCCACCGACCGCCATGAAGTTGGGACGCAAGCCGTTGTTGGCTTTCTTAAAGGCTTCAACAAATTTTTTATTCAAAGCAGACGGGTGTGCCGCTGAGTAATGGTGGGCGGTGACCACGCCTAAAGCACCCTCACCCATGTCGTTCAACTGGTCGTCATCCGTCAGGTCGCCTGTGCCAATCAGCTTGATACCGGCCTTGTCCATGCCTCGCTCCAAAAACTGCTTCATCACTGCCGCCCCTGCACCCGAAGGGACAAAGACAAAAAGTGCGTCGGGTTTCAGGTCGCGGACTTTTTGTAAAAAGGGCGCGAAGTCAGGGTTGCGCAAAGGCACCCGCAGGCTCTCAATCACTTGTGCGCTGTTGAGTTGCATACGTTCTTTGAAATAACGCTCTGCATCAATGCCAGGACCGTAGTCGCTCACCAAGGTCACCACACGCTTCATGCCGTTTTTGGGTGCCCAATCACCCATGGCCACCGCACACTGGGGCAAGGTGAAGCTGGTGCGCACAATGAAAGGCGAGGCCTCGGTGATGCTGGAGGTGGCAGCCGCCATGACCACCATGGGGGTTTTGGACTGGGTCGCGATGGGTGCGGTGGCCAAGGCCAAGGGCGTGAGGCCAAAGCCACTGAGTACGCCCACTTTGTCGTTCACCACCAACTCTTGCGCTATGCGCTTGGTGGCGTCAGGGACGCCGCCGTCATCTTTGACGATGAGCTCAATTTTGCGACCGGCGACCGTGTTGCCGTTTTGCGCCATGAACAAACGCGCTGCCGCCTCGATTTGTTTTCCTGTGGACGCTGATTGACCTGTCATGGGCAGGATGAGTCCAATTTTGAAAGCCTCTTGTGCCCATACAGAAGTAGCGCTGAACATGAAAGCCAAAGCCATCAAGGGAAAGAAAAAACGTGTTTTCATGAAGAAACTCCGAGAGATGACTGGGGCTATAGGGTGCAAGAGATTCTAGGGGCGACGCAGCAGGACCCGTCAGGATTTGCGGCGAATCAAGCGTACGCTGGGCATATGTTCCAAATCAGGGCTGTGCATGGCCTCATTCAAATTTCGCTGTGCCATGCGCGAATGCTCACGCATGATGGCCTCGGCCCTTGAACCCTCACGTTGCTCAATCGCTGCCAACACTTGACGGTGCTGGTCCTGCGCAATGATGAGCATGTCTCTGGCTTTGCCGCCATTGGCTTGGCTGATCACAAAACTAGAAGGTGAGGCAAATGGCAAACCAATCACCCTGTCCAACTCACGCTGCAACACAAAGCTGCCTGACATTTCCGCCAGTAAGGCATGAAAGCGTTCGTTATGTGCAACGTAAGCGCTGAAAGCCTCGTCATTCAAAGTGTCGTTGCTTAAAAATTGGTCAATTTGGTCTAAACAAGCTTTGGCCTGTGTCAACACGCTGGGCGCACATCCGCGTTCGGCCGCAAAGCGAGCCGCCAAGCCCTCCAAGGTGCCGCGCAATTCGATAGCGTCGGACACATCGCGGTCGGTGAAGGTGCGCACCGCATAGCCGCCGTTGCTCAGCGCTTCAAGCAGACCTTCTTGCTCGAGCTTCATCAAGGCGGTGCGAATCGGGGTGCGAGACACGCCCAGCTTCTCCACCAAGGCAAGCTCTGCAATGCGCGAACCTGAGGCTAAATCGCCCGCCAAAATCATCTCGCGCAAGCGCAGCTGCGCTTTGACTGATTGCGAATGGCTGGGGTGCTCGTCAGTGTCGGGGGTGGGGCTCATGAGGCTTGATTGTATGCAATTCATCTCCAAAAAGCCCTAAAATAGCGTCAAAATAGCGTTTTCTTGCATTTTTTGTATACCAAACCTGCCCTCACCATGGAGTCCCCAATGACCGTACCCCACATTCCCGCCCGCTACGACCATGTTGGCAGCTTCTTAAGGCCCGCTTACCTCTTGGAAGCCCGCGAACAAAAGGCCAAGGGCCAGATCACCCCCGAACAACTGCGGGTGGTGGAAGACAAAGCCATCACCGAGATCGTGCAATTCCAAGAAGACGTAGGTTTGAAGTCCATCACCGACGGCGAATTCCGTCGCACCTATTTCCACATCGACTTTTTGGAGCAAATGGGTGGCGTGAAAACCGATATTCCAGTCACCATTGAGCGCCCCGATGGCACCCAAGAACTGGCCCCGCCCGTCATCCGTGTGATCGACAAGGTTCGCCATGTGAAAGACATCCAACTGGCGGATTTCAACTACCTGAAGTCGCAAATTGCCAAGGGCAGCACACCCAAGGTAACCATTCCCTCACCTACCATGCTGCACTTCAGGGGTGGCCGCGCTGGCATCAGCAAAGACGCTTACCCAGAGCTGGACCCCGCGTTTTACGACGATGTAGCCAAAGCCTACGGCGACGAGTTGCGCAGCCTGTCCGCTGCGGGTTGCAACTATGTGCAAATGGACGACACCAATTTAGCTTACCTGTGCGACGACAAAATGCGTGAAGCCGCCAGAGCCCGAGGCGATGATCCCAATGAGTTGCCGCACCGCTATGCTGCCTTCATCAACAAGGTGGTGGCGCAAAAGCCTGCGGGCATGACCTTGGCCATGCACCTTTGCCGTGGCAACTTCAAGAGCACCCATGCTGCTGCAGGCAACTACGAACCGGTTGCCGAAGCGCTGTTGTCCGAGATGAACATTGATGCGTATTTCTTGGAATACGACGATGACCGCAGCGGCGATTTCCGCCCCTTGCGCTTTTTGGCCAAAGACAAGTTGGTGGTGCTTGGCTTGGTCACCACCAAATTTGGCGCCATGGAAAACAAAGACAGTTTGAAGCGCCGCATTGACGAAGCCGCCAAATATGCGCCCTTGTCTCAGTTGGCGCTGTCACCCCAATGCGGTTTTTCCAGCACCGTGCACGGCAACAATATTGCGGTGCAAGACCAGCGCAACAAATTGCGCTTGGTGGTGGAAACCGCGCAAGAGGTGTGGGGCGACTTGTAATACCTCAGCCCGCAAGGGCTTGAGGTGGGGCCTTTAACTCAACGAGCATCCAAAGGATTGCCCATGAGTTTTTTACCGAAGTCTGGGTTGTCGAGCAATTTGTTGTCGCCTGGGTCGTTATCCATCAAACCTCCTTTGAAAAACCAGCTTTTCAAAGAATACGTTTGGGTTGCAAAAAGCAACACCAACAGCACGAACAACACAAAAATAAACGTAGACGGGGACATTGGTACCTCCAACATTTGAAACAAGAAAAAGGCTTTTAGGCAAACGCCCGCAATTATGCTTATCTGCGAGGTGTTTGCAAAGACCCTGTTGCAAATGACGTCGGGGTTGACAAGCTGATCAAGCCAAGCCCAACAGCCTCACCGCATTGCCCTTCAAGATGCCGGGCATCACCTCGGGTTTGAAGCCGGCGACCTCAAAATCTTTCATCCATCGCTCGGGGGTGATGAGCGGGTAGTCGCTGCCAAACAGCACACGGTCTTTCAACAAGGTGTTGGAATACTGAACAAGGCTTTTCGGGAAATATTTCGGGCTCCAACCAGAGAGGTCGATCCATACATTGGGCTTGTGCATGGCCACACTCAGCGCCTCGTCCTGCCAAGGAAAACTGGGGTGCGCCATGACAATTTGCATGTCTCCCCAGTCTGCCGCCACTTCGTCTAAGTGCATGGGGTTGCTGTAGGCCAACTTCAAGCCACCGCCACAGCGCATACCTGAGCCAATGCCGCTGTGGCCGGTGTGAAAAATCGCGGGCAGCTTGTGCGCATTGATCACCTCGTAGATGGGCCAAGCCATCTTGTCGTAAGGGTGATAGCCCTGTACCGTGGGATGGAATTTGAAACCGCGAACGCCCTCCTCTTTGATCAGCCGTTCGGCTTCACGAGCGCCCATCTTGCCCTTGTGCGGGTCGATGCTGGCAAAGGCGATCATCATGTCGCTGTTGTCACGTGCGGCTTTGGCGATCTCTTCGTTAGGAATGCGCCGCCTGCCCATGTGCGACTCGGCGTCCACGGTGAACATCACCAAGCCGATCTTGCGCTCACGGTAATAGGCCACGGTTTCTTCAATGGTGGGGCGTCGGTCAGAGCCAAAGTATTTGTCGGCAGCGCGGTCGTATTCCTCGCCATAGTTGTCAAACGGGTTCCAGCAACTCACCTCGGCGTGGGTGTGGATGTCAATGGCAATCAGGTCGGCGTGGTTCATGGTCGAATAAGATCCTTTCCATGAACTATAACGATCAGAAAAACGCTTTATGAATCCCGACCTTCACCTTGAAATGCTGGATGATGTAGCCGTGGTGCGCATCACTCGCTCGGCCAAACGCAACGCCTTGAACGATGCGCTGATTCTGGCCTTGCGAGACACTTTCGACAACCTGCCGACCAACACCAAGGCCGCTGTGCTATGCGGCAGTGGCGAACACTTTTGCGCCGGGCTGGACCTGAGCGAACTGCAAAGCCGCGACGCGGGCGAAGGCATGCACCACTCCCGAATGTGGCACAGCGCTTTTGAGCGCATCCAATTTGGCGCGGTACCCGTGGTGGCAGCCCTGCAAGGCGCGGTGGTGGGCGGTGGTTTGGAGTTAGCAGCGTCTTGCCACATTCGGGTAGCCGACGACACCACGTTTTACGCCTTACCAGAAGGCACTCGCGGCATTTTTGTGGGCGGCGGCGGCGCGGTGCGCATCCCCAAGCTGATTGGCGTGGCTCGCATGACCGACATGATGATGACGGGTCGTGTTTACAACGCTGTGGATGGTGAGCGCATTGGCATGGCGCAATACCTGGTGCCCGCAGGCACGGCTTTTGATAAAGCCCTGGAGTTGGCCCAGCGTATTGCCGACAATGCCCCCTTAACCAACTATGCGCTCATGCACGCCCTGCCCCGTATTGCCGAGCAAGCAGC
>CALPPP020000051.1 GCA_943325485.2 Rickettsia typhi | reverse complement strand
GGGACCATAACCGTATCTACCACCCCTCCTCCGTATCACACCCTCAGCACACGGCGCGGCAAGCGAACTGTGAAGACCCTAGTAATTCTCTAGCCTGATGCTGTGGTGTCGGTTGAACCGACACTTGCGAAACCTAGCCGTTACTGGACGGTCACCAATCCAAATCCAACCATCGTGTTAATTGTCACCTAAGAGCAGTTCAGTACGGTGCGAGCAGGAAAAAACAAAAATGAGCTACGCGTTTAGTACCTAAATTACTCTATTGATTTACGGTGGTTGATTTCACATCAGTGGGTACCATTCGCTTGTCTGATAAATCGACGATTGATGAAGATGTGAGTCGATCAATCAAAGTGTTTACGCCTAATTAAATAGGGCTGATCTCATGCTAATTTTTAGCATAAATTAATTTTTTCTAATTAAAAATATACTTTTTTTCTTAAACATTTATCAAGGATATTGAGCATTGATGCTGAGCTGGTTTATTAATTTTACGTTGACAAGAATACTTGTTTGTTGGTAATGTTTGTGCCCAATTAAAGGTTTACAAATGAAATCTGCAAAAATTTTTATAGCAATAATATTGATTACGAATTCTATAGGCTCCGCCTTTGCTTCAGAGATTAACTCTAACTTTAAGCCTTTCGTCATGCTTGATGTGTCTAAAGAAAAAGATGCTGACACGAGCAAAAGCAAATTAGCAAACGAATACATAAACGCCAACCTTACGTTAGGTGTAAAAACACCAGAAAAGATGGAATACTCCATCAAATTTTCACAATCTCAAAAAGACAATAATTACATTAGTTCGACAAGTAGACTAAGCACATTAAGTTCAGGATTGGAAGTTAAAGTAAAAAAATCAATTGAAGTTACTAGCGGTCTATACCCCTATGTTTCTGTCAGGTTGGGGCAAAAAATCAATAGCCAAAAAACTTATAGCGATGTCAAATCTTTCACTTACTATGCCCTAGATTTGGGTACAAAGATTTCGTTTGCTGATAGCTGGGCTGTGGATCTTGGAGTACGCTTGAGAGATGCTGATGATCAGGATTATCAAAGTGTTCGCTATCACTCTACTCTACTTTATGATCTTAATAAATCTAACACTTTGGGTTTGAGGTATTCCACTAGCAGTTCAGACAACAATACTACTGAAAAAAGAAAGGGATTACGCCTTCACTGGCAACACAATTATTGATTGGTGCTTTTGTATGACGCCATAGGGCGACCATTTATCACACGTCACATATAGTTGATCCATAGTTTGACTATGCCAAAGTGTCGTGAGAAACGACACCTTGACCACCCCACCTCCGTCTCAACCCTGTTCACACAGCGTCGCAAGTGGGCTGTGGTTGACCCTAATAATTTCTCAACAGTGATGCCTAGGTCTCGTTCTTAGTTTTGTATACACGAACAGCATTTTCAATTTCGACAATATCGTTCTTGTGCGACAACACCAAATCAGCAACTGCTTTGATGTCTGCTTCTTCCATTTTGTGATCAACTAGAACATCATGAAGGGTGTGGAGCACTTCATCAAAAGCATCTTCTGAAATTCTTCTGCCCTTGTGTGAATCGCTTAATACTTTTTCAACATGAATGTTTGCTGGCTTGCCAAGCAAGTGCGAAATGAATCCAATTTGATGATTGATCAGTCGCTCTGCATCAATGCCTACAAAGTAAGGCTTTAACTTGTAGTTGCTGAGCACTTCCTTGTAAAAGGCTCTGACAATCAATGTGACAGTGGGTACACCACCATACTTGTCGAATAAAGTCATTGCTCGCTCCTATGTGGGTCATGGATTGGTCGCGAAGTAATATAAATGAAAATTCCAAGAGCCCCACCCCCGACCCCCACGCCAGTCTCGCTATAATTTGCGGCTCGGCGCTTTAGCTCAGTCGGTTAGAGCGATGGAATCATAATCCACAGGTCCGCGGTTCGAATCCGTGAAGCGCCACCATGTTCAAAGCCCTTGTCACATGACAAGGGCTTTTTTCTTATTTCAATCCAAGCTCTCTTGAGGACTGAAATTCAGCTCCACCTTGGCGCCACTGGGATCCTCGCAAAAAATCTGCCAAGGCCCATGGGGTCGATGCTGCAATTTATAAGGGTACCCAGCAGCATCAAAGACTGCTTTAACCGCCTTTAAATCTTTTGCAGTGAAAGCCATGTGGTCGATAACGCCTGCAGGCGGGTTGGGAATGGGCCGCTCAAAATACAAATGAAGCACCGCCGTGTCGCCTGCATAGAGCCATGCGCCTGGAAAACCCAAATCTGGTCGTGGCCCAACTTTCAAGCCAATGATTCGCTCATAAAAGTCCAAAGTGGCCAATGGATCTTTAGCGATAGCTGTGAAGTGGTTCATGCCAAGAATCATGTCTACAAACTCCTCAGCTTGAAGCAATGAAGGTGTTTTCAATTGCACCGAGTTGGGCAATTTCTATGCGAACTTTGTCTCCATGTTTCAAATACTGCGGAGGACTTAAGCCCATTCCGACACCAGCAGGTGTACCCGTGGCAATCAGGTCCCCAGGGTGCAAAGTGATTCCGCGAGAACACGTTTCTATCAAGGTTGGAATATCAAAAATCATATTGGCTGCATTGCCATCTTGACGCAGTTCACCATTAACCCAACACTTCACATGTGCGCTCAAACCATCAAATGCATCGGCAGTCACTACCCAAGGACCCATGGGGCAGAAGGTGTCAAAAGATTTACCCAGATCCCATTGCTGATGCCGCATTTGCACATCTCGTGCAGTCACATCATTGACCACGGTATAGCCATACACATGCGACATAGCCTCAGCCTTGGATATATTTTTTCCTTTGACGCCAATGACAACCAATAACTCTGCTTCATAGTCGATTTGACGGGAAATATTCAAAGGCAAACTTACTTCGTCATACGGGCCTGTGACACATTCCGGGACTTTGGTAAAAACAATGGGCCAAGCATTAGGGTCGGCATTGTTATCTTTAAAAACAGTTGTGGAAAGCTCTTTTGCATGGGCATGGTAGTTTCTTCCAACACAAAAAATATTTCGTATCGGACGAGGAATTGGTGCCTCTAAGCTCACATCACTTAGAGCTATGGCATCGGAACTTACAACTGGAAAAGATTTCCCGTTGGCTTTACGGTCTACCAGTGAAAGAACGCCTCGCTCATTTTCGTGATTATCTAAATCAAGTATTTGGACTTTTAAACCATCGTCACTGATAAGACCAACACGTCGACTGCCTTGGAAAATAAATGTTGCTAATTTCATGTTTTCCCTTTTAAAGATTGACTGCGTGTAGCTATAACTGGCTTTGAGTTTATGCGAGAGCTAGCTTGTAGTTGGGCCGCCTCAACCAATGCCTTTGCCATCCAAAGCACTGTTGTCTCAACCTGCTTGCTAGATTCATTCCAGATATCTTTTAAAACAATATAGGACTCAATTCCATAGACAACAGACAAAGCTTTGTGCAATTGCAAATAGATATCCTCAGGTAGTTGGGCCTTGAACGGCTCCATGGCATGCGCCAAAATTTGAATTCTGTAGCCGCGCCTGAACGAGGGTTCTTTCAATTGCCCCGCCAAGGCCAAGGCTCGTTGTTCTAAAGAAAGTTGCACAGCAGTTCGAAATGACGTTTCATTTTTAGTCAATCGCGGCAGACTGCGCTTAAACAAATCCATCACTCTGTCTATGCCCTCTAGATGATCAGATGCAAATGTACGCATGGGGCCCAATGAAGCCCCAACCACTGCCGTCAACATCGCAGCTCGACTGGGGAAGCATCGGTAAGCCGTTGCCCTAGACACGCCTGCAAGCAAAGCAACATCCGATACCGAGGGCGCGGAGCCGGTCAGTTCAATTTTCTGCCGTGCAATATCCAGAAGCTGGTTGAAAGTAGCTTGCTTAACCCTTGATGGGGCTAGTGGTTTATCCGAAGTTGGGGGTGGGATTTTTCTGGCCATCAGGGTAAATCAGGATGAAAAAGTCGCTGCAGTCACTTTCACACAAGAGCGTCAAGCTTTAGGATGAGTCCAAGAAATGAGACGGTCGTCTCATTTGAATTGGGACAGTTTATAGCCATATTCATAAATTTGGCATCAGGAGTCTTCAAGATGTTAGAAAAAATTCTCGCCCTTATGAAGGCGCTGAGATGAGTTTTTATCTGATGGACCATATAGCTGTGGAAGAAAGCGGGACGGGTTCGCCTGTGGTGTGTGTACATGGTTTGGGTGGAAGTTCTAACACTTGGACTGCCATGCACCCAAGTCTTGATGCTCACCGATTCATACGCATTGATTTGCCTGGAAGTGGTCGCTCAAAGTTACCCCAAGAAGAATTAAGTTTGGCTTTGTTGGTTCAATGTCTTCAAACCATCTGCAAGAGATTAGGCATCGCTCAAGCCCAGTGGCTAGGACATTCCATGGGGACCATTGTGCTTCAGCACTTAGCTGTGGCAGCACCTTCGCTGGTCAAGAGCATGGTCTTGTTTGGTCCTTTGGCAGAGCCACCAGAGGCCGCTCGCGAAATCATACGCAACAGAGCGGAAAAAATTCGCAGCGCTGGTATCCAAGGTCTTCAAGAAGTGACAGACGCTTTATTGATCACAGCAGTTTCTGAACACACCAAAAGAAACAACCCCAGTGCGTATGCCTATGTCCGTGAAAGTCTGATGCGACAGTCGCCCCTAGGCTATGCCGCTACTTGCGAAGTGCTGTCCCAAGCACGCAGTGCAGATATTGAACGTATCTCTTCGCCCGTGTTGCTGGTCACTGGAGAAGAAGACAAAGTATCGCCTCCTGAAACTGTTCATGCCTTGGCACGTCGCTTTACATCTGGCAAATCTGTAGTGTTCACCAGGTGTGGTCATTGGACCCCTATTGAGAAACCCCACGAATGTGCCCGTGAAGCACGTGCATTTTTAAAACGACACGCTTGAAGGAAGACCGATGAGCCAAGTGCTGTTTACCAATGTCAACGTATTTGATGCGACGGGGGATATGCCTTACCCCGGCGAAGTACTGGTTGAAGGCAACAAAATCATTCGAGTTACCCGAACGCATCAAGGTATGCGAAACATGCCTTTAGCGGGTCAAACTGTCATTGATGGT
Organism: Rickettsia typhi; assembly: GCA_943325485.2. Lineage (GTDB taxonomy): Bacteria > Pseudomonadota > Gammaproteobacteria > Burkholderiales > Burkholderiaceae_C > Limnohabitans. The sequence goes on along the minus strand of CALPPP020000051.1, from coordinate 2,792 downwards.
GCTGGATGCTTTTTGATGCCAGGGATGGTGGAAGCGCACACACATTTTTCATGGAACAACCAGCCAAGCCTAGATGCCATACAGCGGATGCCACCTGAAGAACATATTTTGTGGTGCGCCGAAGTGGCCAAACTTTATCTCGATATGGGCTGGACTTCTTGCGTTGGCGCAGCGGCTGCAAAGCCAAGACTCGATGTTGTGATTCGCAACGCCATCAACGACGGCACCATCATTGGTCCACGCTACACCGCACCCAGCCAAGAAATCACTGTACCGGGTGGTTTAGGCGACAGCACCCAACCGCATTTACCACAGCAAGAGTTTTCATTTGGTGCAGTGGTTAGCGGCAATGATGAAATGCGCCGCTGTGTTCGTATGTTTTGCAAATACGGTGTTGACACGCTGAAAATCAACCTCTCTGGTGAATCCATCACCGGCATGTCTAGCGAACAAAGCCAATTCACCGAAGAGGAAATCACTACTTGTGTTCAAGAAGCCAAAAGTTGGGGTAAATGGGTTGCAGCCCACGCACGGTCAACATGGTCTGTTAAACAATGTGTAAAGCAAGGTATCAATGTCATTTACCACGCGAGTTTTTTAGACAGCGAAGCACTGGATTTGCTCGATCAACATCGCAATGCGCATTTCATTGCGCCTGGTCTGGCATGGCTGATCAACACATGCCATAACGCCAAAGAGTATGGTCTCACGCCTGATGTTGTTCAAAAAATGGGCTACTACAAAGAGCTCGATGCGGCCATCGAATCCATGCGTGCTTTACACAAACGAGGCGTACGCATCATGCCAGGTGGTGACTATGGGTTTGCATGGACGCCCCACGGCACCAACGCCAAAGACCTTGAGTACTTCACCAAACACATAGGCATGTCCAACCTCGAAGCGTTGCTGAGCGCGACGGCTTGGGGAGCGCCCATGATGCGCAGTGAAGAACCGTTGGGCCAATTAAAAGAAGGTTATCTGGCAGATATCTTGTTGGTTGATGGCGATCCGATGAGCGACATCACAGTCTTACAAGACAAGTCTCGAATTCTTGCTGTTATGAAAGATGGCAAATTCCATCGTGAACCGCCCTCAGTCACCAGCCGAGGAACTCCTTCTCGTCAGTCCCCACCCACCCGCTGGGCAGCTTAATTTTCAGGAGATTGCCATGACAGCCACGCTCTTTACCAATGTGCGCATTCTTGATGGTTCGGGTGCGGCGCCTTACCCAGGCAGTGTGTTGGTGGAAGCTAACCGCATCAAGCACATCAGCAAGTCTGCGGCCCCCATGTCAGCGGGAGACGCCATGCAAGTTGATGCTGCGGGTGCCACGCTTATGCCTGGCATGTGTGAAGCGCATACACATTTTTCTTGGAACAACGCTGCTAACTTAGCTGGCATTCAAACCATGCCCTTGGAAGAGCATGTGTTGTGGAGTGCCAAGGTTGCCAAAATTTATTTGGAAGCGGGATGGACGTCATGCGTGGGTGCGGCTTGCGCCAAACCTCGACTCGATGTGGTCATTCGCAACGCCATCAACAGCGGCCAAATCCCTGGCCCTCGCTATTTGGCGGCCAGCCAAGAAATCACTGTGCTGGGGGCTTTAGGCGATGAAACCTTGCCTCACTTGCCGTTTCCCGAGTTCAGCTTTGGTGCCAATGTCAGTGGCGCAGAAGACATGCGTAAATGTGTACGCTTGTTTTTAAAGTACGGCGTGGACTCCATCAAACTGAATTTATCTGGCGACAACTTCACCCAAGACTCACCTGCTGAAACCCATTGGATGACGGATGCAGAGGTTGGGGCAGCGATGGAGGAAGTACGTATGCGCGGCAAACGCGGTACGGCCCATGCTCGCTCAGGTCCCTCAGTTCAACAAGCCTTGCGCCATGGCATTGACATCATCTACCACGCAAGCTTTTGCGATGAAAAAACTTTGGACATGCTAGAAGCCGCCAAAGACCGTGTGTTTGTGGTGCCAGGCATAGGCATTATTCATGCCCTCTTAAACGAAGCATCTGAATGGGGCGTGACCCGAGCCAAGGCAGAAAGCATGGGCTACGGCATCGAATGGGAAGCCGCTTTGAAATCTCTTTCAGCCATGCACAAGCGCGGCGTTCGTGTCATGCCCGGTGGTGATTATGGTTTTGCATTTACCCCCCATGGACAAAATGCACGTGACTTAGAGTTTTTTGTGCGCTACCTTGGCTTCACCCCCATGGAAGCGATCCGCTCTTGCACGCTGTATGGCGGCCAAATCATGATGAAGCCCAATGAACTGGGTTTGGTGAAAGAGGGTTACTTGGCCGACTTGCTGCTGGTAGATGGCGACCCCTTGACCAACTTGGCGATTTTGCGCGAACCCTCTCGCATATTGGCCGTTATGAAAGACGGTGTGTTTGCCAAGCATCCACCCACCACCCGTCAACGGGCTTGGGAGCGAGCTGCATGAGTCGAGCCAGATTGGCATTTTGGTGGTTGTTGGTCATGCCTTTGGCGCTGTTGGCGCTATGGGGTTTGTTTGATGACGCCGTGCTGTTTCTCAAGACATTCCTCAATGGTTTGACTTTGGCTTCCCTGTATTTCATCGTGGCCAGTGGGTTTACGTTGGTCTTTGGTTTAATGCGAAATGTCAATCTCGCACACGGCTCTTTATTTTTAGTGGGTGCCTATGTTGGGTGGATTGTGGGCGACCTCACAGGCTCTTGGTTGTTAGCCGTTTTGGCGGGGTTTATTTCATCTGCTGTACTTGGCGTGGTCATTCAGATCGTGGTTTTCAGGCGTATGCAAGG